>NZ_LUFH02000025.1 GCF_001586785.1 Sphaerospermopsis aphanizomenoides BCCUSP55 | reverse complement strand
CCGACGATCTGAACTATCTTTTAGCAATACAATCGGGCTGCGGGTTATGGCATCTAATGCTATACCAGCGACTCTCATTTCAATCATTGGCTAACCCTCAAAAATCCTTTAATTGTTTGGATGCTATTCCCTATTCCCTATTCCCTATTCCCTATTCCCTGTTATGCAATATCGTCGTTTTGGTAAAACTAATTTACACTTCTCGGTTTTTTCTTTGGGGACAATGCGTTATTTGGCTGACGCAGAAAATGCCTATAAAACTATTGAAAAAGCTTTATCTTTAGGTATTAATCACATAGAAACTGCTAGGGGTTATGGGAAAAGTGAAGAGTATTTAGGTACAGCAATTAAAACAGGTTTGTCTGTACCACGAAATCAGTTATATATCACTACTAAAATTCCGCCCTGTGCTGATGCTGATACTATGGGTCGGTATATTGATCAATCTTTAAACCGTTTAAATTTAGATTATCTTGATTGTTTGGGTATTCATGGTTTAAATACTAGAGAACATCTGGAATGGGTAGAAGCTAAAAACGGCTGTATGCAAGCTGTACAAGAAGCGGTAGATGATGGCAGAGTTAAGCATATTGGTTTTTCTACTCATGGTGCTTTAGAGATTATTTTGGCAGCAATTAATACAGATTTTTTTGAATTTGTTAATCTCCATTATTATTATTTTTTCCAACGTCACGCTTCAGCTATTCAAGCAGCAATAGAAAAAGATATGGGTGTGTTTATCATTTCTCCTGCTGATAAAGGTGGAAGACTTTATACACCACCGGATAAGTTAAAAGAACTCTGTCAACCATTTACACCTTTGGAATTAAATTATCGTTTTTTGTTGAGTGATAATCGAATTACAACTTTGAGTGTAGGTGCTGCTACTCCAGAAGAATTAATTGCACCTTTAGCAGTTGCTGATAATGTTGGTGAGTTAACAACAGAGGAAATTACTGTTTTTGAAAGATTAGAAAATCAGAAAAGTCAAGTTTTAGGAATTGATAAATGTAGTCAGTGTTATGCTTGTTTACCTTGTCCGGAAAATATCAATATTCCTGAAGTTTTAAGATTAAGAAATTTAGCAGTTGCTTATGATATGAATGACTATGGAAAATATCGTTATGGAATGTTTGAAAATGCGGGTCATTGGTTTCCAGGAATGAAGGGAAATCGTTGTACAGAATGTGGTGATTGTTTACCTAGATGTCCTGAAAATTTAGATATTCCGGCTTTGTTAAATGATACTCATGAAAGATTAAATGGGAAAGCTGGGAGAAGGTTGTGGAGTTAGATATTTTGTCTGAATCAGGACACCCTTCGGGAAGTCAAAAGTCAAAAGTCAAAAGTCAAAAGTTAGAATTTTTTTGTCAGAATCAGGATGTCCAGGATTTGAGGATGTAGAGGATGGCGATATTTAATATTTTTTGTTTGAATCAGGATGTCCAGGATTTGAGGATGTAGAGGATGGCGATATTTAATATTTTTTGTCAGAATCAGGATGTCCAGGATTTGAGGATGTACAGGATGACGATATTTAATATTTTTGGTCAGAATCAGGATGTCCAGGATTTGAGGATGTAGAGGATAATTCGTAATTCGTAATTATTTTGTCTGAATCAGGATGTCCAGGATTTTAGGATGTAGAGGATGGCGATATTCAATATTTTAATTAACACTTACATTCTCTTAAGTTGAATTAGCATGATTATGATTACATTGCTTTCAATATAAGATATCTGATTGATAAATAAAATCTTCTTAAAGTTTACTAATCATATCCAGCATCTTACAAATAAAAATCCTGAAAATCCTTTAATCCTGGATATCCTGATTCAGACAATTACAATCTGCAAATCCTAGACAACATCATACAAATAAAAATCCTGAAAATCCTTTAATCCTGGATATCCTGATTCAGACAATTACAATCTGCAAATCCTAAACAACATCATACAAATAAAAATCCTGAAAATCCTTTAATCCTGGATATCCTGATTCAGACAATTAAAATCTACTAATCATATCCAGCATCATACAAATAAAAATCCTGAAAATCCTTTAATCCTGGATATCCTGATTCAGACAATTAAAAATTGCGAAATTGGTTAAACAATTATTGTAACAGTTTTATACTCAATATATAGTAACTAGTAAATTTATAAGTTACGTAAATTCTCTATTGCTTTTTATGTAGATAATTTGAGCAATTAATAAGCAATATCGAGAAAATAAACAATTTTTTGGCTGTGGTGACATAAAAATAACAATCATTATTATAATAATTTCAGTTATTTAACATACATCATCATGAGTTCAAAAACAAAGGATTTACAGGCGGGTTACGCTAAAACTCGCTTGCTGCTGGCGTTGTGGGATTTGGGAGCAAATGAACAGGAAGTGAAAAAAGGTTTATTGACGAAGCGGATAGTGGCTAAGGGTCAGAAGATGGCTGACTATAAGGAGATTTTAGAGGATTTGCAAATGCAGGGGGCGGTTAATGTTTCTCGGACTGGTTATACTCTCATGTCACCAATTGGTTTAGAAGTGTTGGGTGCGGGTTTGCGTAGTGGTGAGTTTAAGTTTGAGGGAACTATTGTTGGTACTTGGGCTGCTAATGCGTTGTTGCGGTGGATAAGTAGTATTGATGTTGCGGTAAGTGCGCCGGTTGCTTCAGGTGATGGGGTTATTAGTTCCTATGAGGAGTTTAAAACTGTCGCGTTGGATGTTTATGAGAAGTTAAACAAGGATCACAATTTAGATGATTTAGTACAAATTTATCGCATAAGGAGAGAGATAGGAGAGCGAGTTAGTCGCACAGAATTTAATGATTGGTTATTAGAAATGCAAGCAGAGGATATTTTTCAATTGATGACAGGAGAAATACCAGATATTACTCCTGATAGAAGAGACGATTCTCTTACAATCCCTGGTGCTGGTTTACGCTACTATGCTAAAAAGTTACAATAACTCAATTTTTGCTCATCTTTGATCACTTCTAATTTATTGATTCATTAAATACCCTCTCAAAAATTATGAACAACACTGTATTTTCTTCCATTGAAGAAATAAAAGCTGCTATTCAAAGTCATAATCCATTCATCAATACAAGTATCGTTAAAGAACAAGATGTTTTTGGGAAAAAATTTCTGGATGTTCCTAGCTTAAATGCTCATGCTTCCAATGCTGTTTTTCAAGCAATTGATTTAGTAAAAAATAATCAGCAAAAATTAACCACTATTTTAATTACTGCTCAAATGGGGGCAGGTAAAACTCATATTATTCACCGCATTGGACATCAAATTAGACAAAGAGACAACGCTTTATTCATTTATGCTAGTGGCAATAAATATACAGATTTAGATATCATTACTTACCAATTCCAACAAACTGTGGTAGACAGTCTTTGTCATATTGGTAAACAGGATGTCACAAAATGGCAAGAAATAGCGACTGCAATGGCCAATGAAGCCTTAAAATCTATTAACCCTAATTCTAATATTATTACACCCAAGAATTTAGTAGCCAGATTCGACAGCATATATACAAATGGTCTTGCTAACAACAAAAACTTAATGGAATTATTAGTTCAACAAATAATTAAATCTAAACCAAAAGTAGATGTTTACATAATTAGGGCTATTCTCTGGACACTTTCACAAACTTATGCTCCTTGTGCTATTAAATGGTTAGCTGGAGATGATATTGCACAATCTCATATAGATGCTATGGGATTACCAAATACCATCAGAAACATGAAAGATAGAGAAGCTGAAGCACTAAAAAATATTCAGCAGATGTTAAGTTTAATTAGTTTATATAATACAGTAGTTATTTGTTTTGATGAAGGAGAAAATAAAGACTGTAATGAAAATGGATTAACTACACCACAAATTATTGCTGATTTAGTTAAACGGTTACATGATACCCCTCAATTATCAGATTTAGGGAGAGGAATTGTCATTACTACTGTAATGTTTCCTGATACATTAAAATTTCAAATCCAGAAGTTCGGAGGGGTAATAGATAGAATTTCAACATATACAAATAGTAAACCAATAGAGTTAAAATTCCTTGATAGTAATACTATGGTGGACTTGGTTTCTATTCGTATGAGGGATTTTTATGAAAGCAAAAATCTAAATCCTGAAAATCCACTTTATCCATTTACTGAAGATGAGTTAAGAAATTATGGTAAAAACAGACCCACACCACGGGAAGCATTAAGATGGTGTGCAGAAAAAATCAATGACCCAATTAAACCCCCATCGGAACTTTTTAAAATAGCTCTAGCAAATCAAAGTACAATAGAATATGAGAATTATCTTGATGATAATGAACTCATTAGTAAAGCTTTGTGTTTTGCTTTTGAGACTTTAGTCGGGGAAATCTTAGAGGGAGAAACATCAACCGGGCAAAAACTCAATAAATTAAAAATTAACAGTATAGAAGTTGATATTAAACCTAAAGCAAAAAATAACAATTGGATAAATTTTAAAATTCTTGGAGAAGAACAAGGTAAATCATTTACTATTGGAGTTGCTGTTTTACAACATACTCGCATGACATCTGTTAATGGTGGTTTACAAAGATTGATAGACTATGAAACATTTGGTTTAACGAGAGGTTGTTTAGTTCGTTCTGCAAACAGAAAAATTAATAAAAATTGTCTGGCTTATAGCAAGCTACAAACTTTGGTAGAAAATCAAAATGGAGAACAAGTAGATTTAAAGGAGGAAGAAATTAAACCACTAATAGATTTATATTATGTTTATCAAGACTGTACATTACATAATCTGAAAGGTGAACAAGTTAAAGAATTTGCTAAGGATATTATCATTAAACATCCTTTATTACTGGAAATATTGAGTGATCCTTCTGGTGTAATTAATGCTAATAGCATTGAAGAAGATACAGGAGATTTATTTGCTCTCTTAAAAAACAACTCATCTAATAGTCAAACTATATCTTTAGATGATGATAATTCTATACAAAAAGATATAGATGAGTTTTTCAAAATTAACAATTTGTAATTAGCGATTTTATAAATCATGTATGAACACATTATAATTCATCGCGCTATGGTTTTACCTGGCTCAGATGTTGAAGCCTTAATACAAGGTAGAATGATTGTAGCTATACCGTCTATATTTCTACATATAGGTGAAACTTTTAGTTTGTATCCTTTAGGAATATCTACAAATAATACTTTAATTAAAGCATGGGCTAGATGTGAATTTTGCGAACGTATATATAAGAGAGAAGAATTAGATATTTTATCTCAACTAACAATCTGGAAACAAGAATTATTTGAGGAAATATTACAAAACCGTCCCCATTTCTTCCTAGCCTATTTACGAGTTTATCATTTAGATAAACCTTATGAAATTCCAGCTATTCACAACATTCAAGAAAAAGTAGGAAAATTTGCACCTTTACCTAATAACATTTCTGTATCTGAAACAAAACCTGTATTAAGTGATTACGTATTTAATCAACGTAAACAACAACTAGAAAACCGCCAACCTCCTCTACACCCTGAACTGGAAGAATTACATAATTTATTATCACAAATAGCTAAAAATAACCCAGCAGCACAGCAATTAGAAAATGACATCAACGTATTTTTAGGTTGGAGTAGCGAACCAACTGCAAATACACTAAATTCTGATTTAGCTTGGATTCAAACCATAGCATCTTTAGGAGATAGAAGTATAGAATTTGAAGAGAAAAAAAGCAATTATCAAGCAGGTACAGACTTTGAAAACATATCCCGTAAAAGTTTGGAATTTTTAGGATTCAAAGTAGAAAATGCTTATAAAGGAGGTGCAGGAGGTTTAGACTTATATTGTTCACAACCTTATCCTTTAGTTTGCGAATGTAAAGCAGGTAGAAGCATTCCAGATCGTGCAGTAGAAGAATTAGATAGAATTGGTAAAAGACATCTGCAAGAAAATTATCTGCAAGCAGTACGGTTAATTATTGGACCTGGTGAACCTACCAAACAACTCAAACAATCTCTCGAAAAATCTGCGAAAATATCTAAAACCAGTATTATTAAAGCTATGACATTACAAAAATTAGTAGAACTAAAAGCAAAATATCCAGGTGCAATAAATTTAATTGAATTAAAAGAATACTTAGAACCAGGACAAATAGACTATAAAATTAACGAATATATAGAAAAAATAGAAAAAGAAATAAAATTGCGATCGCACATTATTCAACTCGTCAAAAAACATCTAGAAAAAACAGGTACTAAAGACGCTAAAGTTGGTGAACTTCGCATAGCATATCTTTATGAACATCCACTTCAAAATTTAGAAGAAAAAGAATTATACGACATTCTTATAGAACTATCATCACCATTAACCGGTTACTTAGGAAGAATTAAAGCAGATTATTGGAAAAAAGATAGTTTTTATTATTTACAAGACTTACCAATAAATTAAAAATAAACTCTTCTCTCTGCGTTCTCTGCGTCTGGAGTGGTTCGTTTCTAAAACCTATCCCAAAGTTAAAACACCCGCTGGAAAATTCACCACCAAAGGCAAAAATTCCAACCACGCAGAACCCAACAAAATTTCCGTTAACTCATCTCCAGCATAAACAGGAATTTCATACTCTTGGTTATCCAAAATTACCTTACCTAAATAAATATCAAATCTTGACTCTCCCTGTGCAGTGCGTAGCTTTTCCTTAGATATAAATGACCAATTTAGACCTTGTAAATCTTGTTTATTGATAGCCATAAAGCCTGTGAAACCAGTATCAAACAAAGCATCCACAGGCAGATTTAAACCATCAGCAGTAATTAATTCAACTTCAAACAATAACCGCCCCTTATCACCAAAATAACCATTTATCATATTCTACCAGTTACTCCGGTTTCATTGATGCCAAATAAAAAATGTATCACATTAGGATGTTTCTCTCTAGCTTTCTTACTAGCAGTTTCCTTATCCTGATCAACAAAATAATCACCGCTATCTGGTTCGATAGCAATATACCATCCATAATTATTTTTTATCAACTCAGGAAGCAATTTTTCAAAAATCGCCCAACAACGTTGATAAAATAGTTCATCTTCGGCTTTACGTCTAGCTAATTCTTCCGGTGATAAAGTCAATTCAGGAAAAATTCGACCTCTTCTTCTGGGTGGTTTTGGTGTGAGTTGTGTCATGGTTTTTAACTCCAATTTTAACTATATTAATTGTATCAAAAAATTACCCTAAATTCAAAATACCTGCGGGAAAATTCACCACCAATGGTAAAAACTCTAACCACCGCGAACCCAATAAAATCTCCGTTAATTGATCTCCAGCATAAACAGGAATTTCATATTCTTGATTATCCAAAACCACTTTACCAGAATAAATATCAAAAACCTTTATTCCTTGTGCAGTTCGCATTCTTTGTTCACTAATAAATTGCCAATTCAAAGCATCTAAATCTTGTTTATTAATAGCCATAAAGCCTGTGAAGCCAGTATCTAACAAAGCATCAACAGGCAAGTTGAAGCCATCATTTGTAATTAATTCAACTTCAAAGAATAACTGCCCCTCATCACCAAAATAGCCCTGGATCATATTCTTCCCGTTACTCCTGTTTCATTGATCCGAAATAGAAAGTGTATTACATTAGGATGTTTGTCTCGTGCTTTCCGACTAGCAACTTCCATATCCTGATCAATGAAATAATCACCGCTATCTGGTTCTACAGCAATATACCAGTTATAATGTTCTTTCATTAATTCTGGACGGACACGCTCAAAAATTGCCCAACAACGCTGATGAAAGGCATCTCTTTCTGCTTCACGTTTTGCTAATTCTTCCGGTGATAAGGTCAATTCAGGAAAAATTCGACCTCTTCTTCTTGGTTGTTGTGATGTTAATTGTGTCATAGTTTTTAACTCAATTATTCAAACTCAGATAATTGTAACATAAGTAGGTTGACGTTGAAAATTGTCATTATGGCAAGGCAAGAGGCAAAAGGCAAAAGGCAAGAGGGAAGAGACTTTTAGCAAGTTTACATTTTGTTATATACCTCTGTTTTTTCACACCGATTTGCTTATTATCTTTTGTTGCCCAAATCACCCTAGATCATTTTTTTAAAATTAAATTAAATTAAATTCCTAAGCATAACTATCTAGTGTTTCTTACTTTGCGTCTTTGCGTGAGATTAAAAAATTTAAATCCCCGACTTCGTGAAGAAATCGAGGATTTAATAATTAACAAAGATAATTGTTTTTAACCGAGAGAAACAGTTAAACTTCCTGGTTTAGCTAAATCACCAGTTAACACCACACCGCGATTATTAGCATGGAGATGACGGAGAATTTTGTAAATGGCTTCTACTTGTTCAGCAGCACCAGCTTTATCAGCAACTTCAGAAATAGAAAGTGCTTTCTTTTCTGTTTGCAATACTGTCATTACTTTTTGTTGTAAATCAAGAATTGCGGCGGCTGCTTTTTTACCGGCTTCTACTCCTGGTTGGTGATAAGCATTGATATTTACCAAACTGGCATAAAATCCTACAGCCCGTTCATATAATGCAATTAACGCGCCAACGGTGCGGGGATTAACTTGGGGAATAGTGACTGTAATGGAATCACGATTATTCTCATACAATGCTTGACGAGTTCCTAACAAGAAACCGCAGAGATAATCACCAGATGTCACACCCGGATCAATTTCTGGAGATTTTCCTTGACGATCTTCTAATACTTCAATCAAGGTAGCGAAGAAATTAGGTACACCTTCGCGCAATTGTTGTACATAGGCGTGTTGGTCAGTAGAACCTTTGTTACCATAAACGGCAATACCTTGATACACGGTTTTACCATCTAGGTCTTGTTCTTTACCCAAAGATTCCATCACCAATTGTTGCAGGTAACGGCTAAATAATAACAAGCTGTCTTTGTAGGGTAAAACAACCATGTCTTTTTCGCCTTTACCGTTACCGGAATAGTACCAAGACAAGGCTAATAAAGCTGCTGGGTTATTTTTTAGATTGGGGATGCGGGTTGCATCGTCCATTTCCTTAGCACCTGCCAACATGGCGCGAACATCAATACCCTGTAAAGCGGCAGGTACTAGCCCTACAGAGGACATTTCTGAAGTGCGTCCTCCCACCCAGTCATACATGGGGAATGTTGCTAACCAACCTTCAGATTTCGCAACTTTATCTAAGTTACTACCTGCGCTAGTAATGGCAACTGCATATTTAGAAAAGTCGAGATTTTTGGCAGCGTAGGCTTTTTTCACCTCAATCATGCCGTTGCGGGGTTCGGGTGTACCACCAGATTTAGAAATGACTAATACCAGGGTGGTGGCCAGCTTATCACCAATGAGGGAGAGAACCCTGTCAATACCTGCGGGGTCGGTATTGTCGATAAAATGGATGTTCAGGGGTGGAGAGTCTGGGGAAAGGGCTTCAGCAACAAACTGGGGACCCAAAGCCGAACCGCCAATACCGATGGAAATAACATCAGTAAAGCGGCTTTCTTTGGGGGGATGAACAGCCCCAGTGTGTACCTGGTCAGCAAAAGCTTCGATTTGTTCTAAGGTTTGAACAATTTCTTGAGTCAGTTCTGGGGAGGGGGCTAAATCGGGATTTCTCAGCCAGTAGTGACCTACCATCCGGTTTTCGTCGGGGTTAGCGATCGCTCCCTTCTCCAAAGCTGCCATATCTGCAAACGCCTTGTCAAACTTAGGCTGTAACGATGCCACGAAAGCATCATCAAACCGCATCCGGCTTACATCCAGATACAGTTCTAATCCTGGGTGGAAATATAACCAATCTTGGTATCTTTGCCAAAGCGCCCTAGCATCCATTATGGAAATCTCTAATATAAAGTTGTCAAACTCCAGTTTAATGTATGGTTCTGGCGATCCCTGCTTTGTCTTATACAGTTTACTTTGAGGAAGAAGGTAACAGGGTATGGGGTGTGGGGTGTAGAGTTTCCAGACAGCCCCAACAACAGTTCGACAGACTCACTGACCACCTTTGGGATACAAGCCCCGTCTTTTCAAAACGCTCGCGTTGCTCCCCCCAGTCTTCCCTACACCCTATACCCTACCCCCTACACCCTGTTGATGACTCAAACATCTGGCATAGGAATGACACACAAAAATTTAACTATTTCCCCTGTAATTTCTACACCTATTAAATAATTATCTAAGGTAAAACGATAAAAAATCCCATCATCATCAAGCTGTCGCAATTCTGGAAGACTATGCAATTGCCATTTTTGGGCAGCACACTCAACAAAGACAAAATCATACACCCGTTCATAAGCAACAGGTTCTAAACTTTTGAGGTCTACTAAAAAAGACCTAGCATAGCGCACTTCCAAATTCACTCTTACTCACCCATTTTTTGCTAATTTTTATATTTGATTTACAGGAACATCAATAGTCGTATGGCCTCATCATGTGTTAGTATGTCCCACGGATGCTGCGTTTGCTTAACTTCTTCTATAGCTTTAAGCGTATAAGAGTCAAAATGCAAGGCTTGGACAACTTCCCAAACAGCTTGCAATTCCTCATCGGCTATTTGCTCGATTAGGTGGTGCATTCTAATCCGCAGTAAATTCATAATATTAACTATTCTGGACACCTAACAAAAATAGCAATGATTCAAGTTCATACTTGACAATACCCAAGGTACACTACAATCTAGCTCGTTGCATTACGAAATCGGGAGATGGGGTGTAGGGTGTAGGGTGTAGGGTGTAGGTTTTATATAACGGAAAGAATAACTTACTAATGACTAATTATGATTGAATATCTTATTTTTCTGGCTATTTCTACCGCTACCTTTGCCCTGTTTGGACTGGGGCTAAATTTACAGTGGGGTTTTACAGGATTAATTAACTTTGGTCATATTGCTTTTATGACCTTGGGTGCGTATACCACAGTTTTATTAAGTTTAAAAGGTGTACCTCTATTATTTTCAACCCTCGCAGGGGCTATTGTAGCCGCTTTGTTGGGTTTGATCATTGGTTTTGCAACTTTACGCTTACGGGAAGATTATCTGGGTATTGTCACTATCGGCACAGGAGAATTGATTCGCTTGGTAATCAATAACCAAGATTTACCAGTGGGTGATACTTGGATATCTGGGGCGTTTGGTGTCCAGAGTTATGCTATACCCTGGAATACAACGCCAAGTTTATTTTTCCGATTGCTGATGATTGGCGTACTTACCTTACTAACAAGTATTACTCTATTTTCTTTGTGGCGCTGGATTAAAACTGCCCAAAAATCCTCAAGCAATAGCACTAAACAAGAATTTGTGTCCCGTTTGGTAGTGGGTATAATTTTCGGTTTATTATCATTAGCAATTTATGTTGCTGGTGTGATGGGACTATATAATTACAACCCCAAAGCAGGTTTGATGTTGTTGGCTTTGTTAGTATTAATGTTTGTATTTTGGCGGTTAGAATTTTTAGTCAAATCTCCTTGGGGTCGAGTTCTCAAAGCTATCCGTGAAGATGAAGAAGTACCCAAAGCATTAGGTAAAAACGTCTTTTGGTACAAACTACAATCTTTAATGCTAGGAGGAGCAATTGCTGGTATTGCCGGTGCTTTCTTCGCTTGGCAACTTAGCGCCATTTATCCTGATAATTTTCAACCCCAACTCACTTTTGATGCTTGGATTATGATCATTTTAGGCGGTTCTGGAAATAACATTGGTACAATCTTAGGTGCAGTCATTTACTTTGCTTACGATGCCCTAACACGGGAGTTTTTACCAAAAATCGTTCCTTTAGATGTAGAAAGGATCGGCGCTTTTCGGATTATGTTCATCGGTCTAATTCTCATGGTACTGATGATTTGGCGACCTCAAGGTATTCTAGGGAAAAAGGAAGAACTTACTCTTGGGAAATAGGTGATTGGTGATTGGGAACGGAAGTTATTAATTTTGAACAGGGAATAAAAAAGGAGATGGATAAATTCCAGGAATTGTTAAAATAGTTAATACAAGCAGTTTACGGGAGAAAATAGCCATGCCAGTTGCTACTGCTAAAAAAATGACCTTTGAAGAATTTCTGCAATTTGATGACGGTACAGATACTTTATATGAATTGGAGAACGGAAAATTAATTCCTATGCCTTCTGAAAGTGAGCTAAATTGTCGGATAGCCATGTTTCTAGTTGCCTATTGTTTGAAATTAGGTATTCCATATTATCGGTTAAGAATGAAAACAGAAATGGCTGTATATAGTCGCCAGGTGGGGGTGCGTGTTCCTGATTTAATCGTGTTTTCTGAAGAATTATCTCAAGCAATGCAAGGCGCTACACGCTCTCTTATTTTAATGGATATGCCACCACCATTGTTAGTAGTCGAGATAGTCAGTCCAAATCAGGAAAATCGAGATTATCGTTACAAGCGTTCTGAGTATGCAGCACGAGGTATTGCTGAATATTGGATTGTTGATCCGATGCAGCAAAAAGTAACGGTTTTAGAGTGGGTAGAAGGTTTTTATGAGGAGCAAGTTTTTACACTTGATCAGACAATTTCTTCTCCTTTATTTGCGGATCTCACTTTGAAAGTGGCTGAGGTTTTACAAGGATAAAATATAATTATTACAAATGTTGATGAAACTAGATATTAATTATTTTCTCAAAAAAAAATCAAAATAATTAATAATCATTAAAAATTAAGTTGAAAATACAATTATCATGGTAAATAGTATTGAACCCCCCCAACTTCCTCTATTAGCTGCTACCGGACTTTGTAAAAGCTTTGGTGGTATTCAAGCTGTTAAAGATGCCAATATCGAAGTTACTCAAGGCAGCATTACAGGTTTAATCGGCCCTAACGGTGCTGGTAAAACAACTTTATTTAATTTACTCTCCAATTTCATCCACCCAGATAAGGGAAGAGTAATTTTTGATGGTGAACCTATTCATAATTTACAATCTTATCAAATTGCCCAACAGGGTTTAATTCGTACCTTTCAAGTAGCGCGGACTCTTTCCCGGTTGTCGGTGTTGGAAAATATGTTGTTAGCAGCGCAAAAACAAACAGGTGAGAATTTTTGGCAAGTCCAGTTTCAACCTCATGTTGTTGCTAAAGAGGAAAAACAACTGAAAGAAAGGGCAATGTTTTTGTTAGAGTCTGTAGGGTTAGAAAAAAAAGCAAATGACTATGCTGGTGGTTTGTCTGGTGGACAGCGCAAACTCCTAGAAATGGGAAGGGCTTTAATGACTAATCCTAAGTTAATATTATTAGATGAACCTGCTGCTGGTGTGAATCCCAGATTAATTGATGATATATGCGATCGCATTCTCAAGTGGAATCGTGAAGAAGGTTTGACTTTTTTAATTATTGAACACAATATGGATGTGATTATGTCCTTGTGCGACCGTGTTTGGGTATTAGCAGAAGGGCAAAATTTAGCCGTTGGTACTCCCACAGAAATTCAAAGTAATGCCCAAGTTTTAGAAGCATATTTAGGGCAGTAAAAAAATATAGCAGGAGTCAGGAGTCAGGAGTAATATCATCCCCAACTTCTGCAAGAGGTCGGGGATATTTGCGAATTTCAGCTAAACTGCTCCCCTGCATCTAGGTTAAATAACATTTGCAGAGTTTGCATACAGTTACGTCTGGCTTCAACATCCTGTTGCGCCCGTAATTGTACCATTGGGTCATGTAATATTTTATTAACTATTCCTCTTGTTAAAGCCTCAATTACTTCTTGGTGTTTGTCTCCAAATTCTGAACCCAACCGAGATAAAGCTTTTTCTAGTTCTTGTTCGCGAATGCTTTCAATTTTATTCCGCAAAGAACTGATTGTAGATACCGTTTCTAAACTCCGCCACCACACATCAAAAGCTTCCACTTCTTCATCGAGAATTTTTTCGGCTTCCTGTGCCATTTTCCGACGGCTTTCATAATTTTGAGCGACAACAGCCTTTAAATCATCCACATTAAATGCTTGCACATTTGGCAGGTCATTTACATCTGCATCCACGTTCCGGGGTACAGAAATATCAAATAACATTAATGAATGGTTAGGGTCTAAAACCATTTCTAACTTAGCGCGATCTAGAATTGGTTCAGTTGCAGAAGTGCTGGTAAACACCAAATCACTATTAGCAACAACTGACATCATTTCTGGGAGCAGATGGATGTTAATAGGTTTTTCTGGGAACTGCTTTGTTAATTCTTCTGCACGTTCACGGGAACGATTGACTATACTAATTTGAGTTGCACCTTTAGAAATCAGGTGTTGAACCAGTAACCGGGACATTTTTCCTGCACCCAGGATAGCCACACGGTAAGGCGCTAAATTTTCTACTTTCATCTGCGCCAATTCCACAGCCGCAGAACTAATGGATACTGCACCAGTACCAATACTAGTTTCAGTACGTACCCGTTTACCAGCAGTTAAAGCTTGTTTAAATAAGCGATTTAAAATTGTTTTTATACCGTTGTATTGCTGTCCCAACTTGTGAGTGTTTTTCACCTGAGCTAGAATTTGACCTTCACCAAGGACAAGACTATCCAAACCTGCGGATACTCGCATAACGTGCATGACTGCATCATTATGCATTAACATAAATAGGTGTTGTCGTAAAGACATCACAGGTAATTTGCTATATTCTGCCAGAAACTGAGTAACTTCCTGAAGACCCTGAGTAATTTCGCTGCTTACAATGTAGATTTCCAGACGGTTACAGGTGCTGAGAATAGCTACTTCATCAATATGAGGATAGCTAAGGAGATGAGCGATCGCACCTTCAGTTTGAGGTTCGGGAATACTTAATTTTTCTCTTACTTCTACAGGGGCTGTTTTATGGCTTAACCCCACCACTGCAATATTCATTTCTTAAAATTGGTAATTGGTTAGGTGTCAATTGTAGGGGTTTAGCAATGCTAAACCCTGTCAGTTGTCAGTGGCTAGTCACAACAGACTAATGACCACTGACTGCTGACTAATTACTACCGTAGTTGGATCACTTTGGGTTCTTCAAACAAGTGAACTGTATCCACAAACCGAGCAGTTTTGGACTGGCTGGAAATAACCAAGCTTTGAGTTCTAGCACCACCGTGGAAGAAACGCACACCATCCATCAGGGTTCCGGGAGTGATACCACAAGCAGCGAATAGCACAGTTTCACCAGAAGCTAATTCGTCAGCGTTGTATACTCTATCTCCATCAGTAATACCCATTTCTTTCAAACGGGCAAGATTACCTTCTCTGCTTTCGCCAATTAAACCTGTTTGTACTACTTCTGGATCGTAGATCAATTGTCCTTGGAAGTGTCCACCCAAGCAACGTAAAGCCGCAGCAGAAATTACACCTTCTGGTGCTGCACCGATACCCATCAACGCATGAATGTTAGTACCAGCAAAAGCACAAGAGATAGCAGCAGATACGTCACCATCACTGATGAGTCTAACTCTAGCTCCAGCGGTGCGAATTTCTTGAATGAGTTCTTTGTGACGGGGACGATCCATCACAACTACTACCAATTCTTCAACGGAACGATTTAAGCACTCAGAAAGAATTTTCAGGTTTTCTGTTGCAGACTTGTTGATATCAACATGACCTCTAGCTGCTGCTGGTGCTGCCAGTTTCTTCATGTAGAAGTCAGGCGCTGCAAATAAACCGCCCTTTTCAGAAATTGCCAAAACTGCCATTGAGCCATTTTGACCGTAAGCAACCAGGTTTGTACCTTCGCAAGGGTCAACAGCGATGTCAATTTCTACTAGTTCATCAGGGTTACAGAAATTTTTAGCATCTTCACGAGTACAGATACCGACTTCTTCACCAATGTAAAGCATGGGAGCTTCATCACGTTCGCCTTCACCGATAACGATGCGACCACGCATATGAATTTTGTTCATCCGTTCCCGCATTGCTTCCACTGCTACTTGGTCAGCAGTGTTCTTTTCACCTTTACCCATCCACTTTGAGGAGGCGATCGCTGCTTGCTCAACTACTTCAATAATCTCTAAACCAAGTGTATTTTCCACAGGACTGCCCTCTCAATTGCTGATTTTAGCGTCGTTTTATCTGGCCATTTCAGTCTTTAAGTCTACCAAAGTACGGTACTTTCATGAAAAAGACTTTGAGTAGAGACTTTGTTAAGTTTTGCTGCTAGTGGCTGGTAATTATGTATCCAAATATTTACGCTGCATTATAATGTTATTATTTATACATTAAATTTCATTAAGTCTTATGGGTATTAGAAATACAGTCTTACTAGGAATTAGAGCCGTCACTGCGGCCGTCATTACTGCTGGTTTTCTATCGATGGCAATAATAGGAAAAGAACAAATACTACTCCCGGATTTCTCAGATCAAGTAAATAAAACCAAGCAATCTGAAGCAAAGGCTTATATAGGAATGAATCTCGCACAACAGGCTTATTATTTGCAGGAATATTCAAGATTTACTGATAGTTTAGATGCTTTGCAAGTTCCTATAAGAAAAGAAGGCAATTGTTATCGAACAGACAGTTATTCTTATGGTGTGATTAAAATTAATAGTAAGGGCGGTTCTTATGGTCTCACAGAGACAGATAAGCAGTGTAATATTCCTATAACTAATTATACTCATCAACAAGATAAAGACGTGAACAGTTACACTAGCATCCAAACTTTTGCTGTAGCAAGACAAGAAGGATTAAAAAGTTATACTGGGGGTGTTTTTGTAATACCTAATCCATCATCTCCAACAGCTGAGATGATAACTGTAAGAGTAGCCTGTGAAAGCGAACAACCATCTAAAACTCTTCCTCCTCCTCCCCAGCTAGTTGACAATACGCCACAATGTCCTGCTGGCTTTGTAAAATTAACTAAGTAGGCAGAAATTCATGAATTGCTTCTAAGATAAATAAAGGCTTACACACAATTTTTGCGTAAGTTCTGTATTAATAAATCTATTAATCACAATTATGTTTGGATTTCTGAACTCCCTGTTAGGTCGTCACCCAGAACGCATTAAAGCCAACGTAGAAATTTACACCTGGCAAACCTGCCCCTACTGCATCCGTGCCAAAATGTTGTTATCATGGAAAGGCGTGAAATTCACCGAATACAAAATTGACGGTGATGAACCAGCAAGAGCAAACATGGCAGAACGCGCCAACGGCCGCCGTAGTGTCCCCCAAATCTTTATTAATAATCAACATATCGGTGGTTGTTATGACTTGTATGCGTTGGATACAAAAGGTCAACTCGATCCGTTGTTAGTTCAGGTGACAGGTGACAGGTGACAGGTGACAGCGAAGAGGCAGGATGCATTGGAGATGAATGACCACACCAATTACCGACTACCAAAAATGGATGAATCACGCCCTAGAATTGGCACAGGTAGCGGGTGATGCTGGTGAAATACCTGTGGGTGCAGTGATTATAGATGCAGCAGGTAACTTAATTGCCACCGGGGAAAATCGTAAAGAACGCGACAAAGACCCCACCGCCCACGCGGAAATTATCGCCATTCGGGCAGCTACAAAAACTCTGCAAAGTTGGCGTTTAGATCAATGCACCCTCTACGTAACTTTAGAACCTTGTCCGATGTGTGCTGGTGCCATAGTCCATGCACGTTTACAAACACTGGTCTATGGAGTGGACGATACCAAAACTGGCGCAATTCGTACTGTTATCAACATACCCTCAAGCCCTGCTTCTAATCACCGGTTGCAAGTAGTTGGAGGTATTCTAGAATCAGCTTGTCGTCATCAATTACAGACTTGGTTTGCTGCTAAACGCCAACAGAAAAAATAACGGACAGAGGTGAAACTGTCCAGATAGCAAAACACAAGTTACTCAAGAAAATTTACGGTGGACATAATTAAGTTTGCGTCACATTTTAACCGCTAACTGCCAGCCACCGTTATTATGGAATTTTACTCTGCTTCTACCAAATCCCAATCCCAATTAACAAATACGTCAGTAAATCCCAAGGTGGCTTCTAGTACCTCACGGGTTTCCCCTTGGTTAACTCCTTTGACGTATTTTTTAGGACATAACATAGTTATACCATTATTCTTTGGCCACATTAATATTACTGGACAAAAAAATATCCCTGCCAGTGGACCGATTATTCTGGCACCTACCCACCGTTCTCGATGGGATTCATTACTGTTACCCTACGCTAATGGTCGTTATGTGACGGGTCGAGATATGCGATTTATGGTGACTATTAGCGAGTGTCAAGGGCTACAAGGTTGGTTTGTCCGGCGGATGGGGGGGTTTCCAGTTGATCCTCAACGTCCAGCGATCGCTACTCTGCGTCATGCCATAGATTTAATGGTACAAGGAGAAATGTTAGTGATTTATCCCGAAGGAGGGATCTATCGGGATGGAACAGTTCACACCTTAAAGTCGGGAATTTCTCGTTTAGCTTTAAGTGCTGAATCTATTCACCCAAACTTAGGAATCCAAATTATACCCATTGCTATCAAATACAGCCAATCTTATCCCAATTGGGGTACAGATGTAAATATTCACATTGGTGAATCCATCAAAGTTGTGGATTACATTAATGGTTGTTTGAAAAAAGATGCTAAACATCTCACAACAGATTTAACAAATAAATTACAACAATTAAGCCATCAAGAATCAGAAATGACCTCTCATACCTTTGCAGAAATGCCCAATTCTTAATTTGCCACATATTCAGGCACATACAGCAGCAGATCAATAAGGTACAAATTTTTATGACAAAGCCTTGCACCAAAAGGGTTTTACTGATGACTGCTGAAAGCTGCTATATCAGTGTTAGCCTGTAGACCCAGTAGTGCCGACACTTTCAGGGGGAGGAATAACCGCCTGTTGTCTTTTACCTTTTACCTGCTGCTTACTGAGCAAAGTTGTTAGACTTGTTCAGACATGGTAGGTGTAAAACAGAGATAACTGGCGTAGACTGACTATGAGTAAAATTCGGATCGCGCTAATTGAAGATCATGAACTCACTCGTGTGAGCATTCGGACAGCACTCTTACAAAAGAAAGAAATTGAAATTGTTGGGGAAGCTAGCAATGCTGTTGATGGTCTAAATATGTTAAAAACAACGCAACCTGATATTGCAATTGTCGATATCGGTTTACCAGATAAGGACGGTATTGAACTAACAAGAGACCTGAAGGCTACTGCTGAAGATGAAAATTTAAATACAAAAGTATTAATTTTGACATTAAGAGATAACAAAGAAGCAGTATTAGCTGCTTTTGCTGCTGGAGCAGATTCCTATTGCATGAAGGATGTCAAGTTTGATAATTTACTAGAAGCAGTACGAGTAACTTACAATGGCTATGCTTGGATCGATCCAGCGATTGCTCGCATAGTGTTGCAACAAGCGCAACAAAACCCCATTAAACCAGAACCAACACCCGACCGCAGTGATCAGACTGTTGCCGATGACTTAGAATCACTAGAAAATGAGCAAAATCTTGGACTCTATACACTTACTGAAAGGGAATTAGAAGTATTGCAACTGATAGTCGAAGGTTGTAGCAATGCCATCATTGCTCAAAGACTTTTTATCACAATTGGAACTGTCAAAACCCACGTTCGTAATATTCTCAACAAGCTAAGTGCTGATGATCGTACTCAAGCAGCAGTGAGAGCTTTGCGTTCTGGTATCGTGGGATAATTAGTTTGTTGAGTGTAGCTCAGGTGAAAAAGATAGTCATATAGGTATGTACGCAAAAATATTCATCCATTTTTCAAGATGACGGAAATCGCTGTATTTCTTGACTATTCCCGATTAAGAGTTCCCTATTCCCTTACCTAAATGAATAATCTATTTTGCACGACTACTTATGAATGAAACAGAGGTAGAAAAGCTTAAGCTCATGGTGGTAGATGATGAGCCAGATAACTTAGACCTACTCTACCGCACTTTTTGGCGAAATTTTAAAGTATACAAAGCCAATAATGCCCGTGAGGCTTTGGCAATCTTAGACCAAGTAGGGGAAATGGCTGTGATTATATCTGACCAAAGAATGCCAGATATGAATGGTACAGAATTGTTCAGTCGCACAGTGGAACGTTTTCCTGACACAATTCGGATTTTACTCACGGGTTTTACTGATGTCGAAGATTTGGTCGATGCTATTAATTCAGGTCAAGTATTCAAGTACATCACCAAACCTTGGAAGCCGGAACAACTTAAGTCCTTAGTTGAGCAAGGACAGGATACATATAAATTAGTCAAAAAACGTACAAAAGAACTGCGCCATGCCCTACGACGGGAATCTCTATTTAATGCCGTAACCAAGGTAATTCGGGAGTCTTTGGACTATGACAGCATCTTGCAGAAGATTGTAGTTACTATTGGACAAACATTTACAGCGACCAGTTGTGTATTGAGACTCGTAGAGGAAGATCGCCTCACACCAAACGAGTTCTTCTATCATGATCCTAAATTCTCAGACATCACTCTACCCTGCAACCCCATACCTTTGGTTGAAGAAGTCCTCCATACCCAAAAATATCTATTATCTCAAGATACACATCATGAAAATTCTTGTCACTGTCTAGTTGTACCATTTACCTACCAACAGCACTTATTAGCGGTGATGACGCTCTACAAGTATGGCAATGAAAACCTCTGGCAAGACGAAGATATTCAACTGATTAGAGGTGTAGCGGAACAAGCAGCCCTGGCTCTCTCTCAAGCTAAACTCTATCAAAGCCTGCAAGAAAAACAACAGCAAATCCGTGTTGAATTGCAAGTAGCTCGCCAGATCCAAAATAATCTCCTCCGTCAAACTTTACCAGCAATTGATGGTGTAAAAATACAAGCCTGCTGTTACCCTGCACGGGAAGTAGGCGGTGATTTTTTTGAAGTCTTTGTTCATCCTAAAGGTGATTTGTGGTTAGCTGTTGGTGATGTTTCCGGTAAAGGTGTGCCAGCGGCTTTATTCATGGCCAGTGCTATTTCTCTATTGCGTCGGGAATTGTCCCAAGAATCACCAGCACAGCCGAATATTGTCATGCAAAATCTTAATTATGCTCTAGCTGATGACTTAATTAGTAACAATTATTTTATTACTCTTGTTATTGCAACTTATAACAAAGCTACCAGAGAGCTTATCTACGCTAATGCTGGTCACATTTATCCTTTATTATGGTCACAGCCTGCTACTGTAGCTACTCAACCTCATTACCTCAAAGACCGTAGCGTTCCTTTGGGGATTTTACCAAAGTGGTACGCCAACTCTGGGCGGTTGATTCTCAATCCTGGAGATACATTATTACTAGCTAGTGATGGGATTACAGAAGCCAAAGTGTCAAAAAAATGCAATGTGCCTGAAAAAACAGACGATCGCTGTCTGCAAATTCACCGTCCCATCCTCAATACAGAAGGGCTTTGGCAACTTATACAAGAACAGCCTCAACCACTATCTCTTGAACATTTACTAAATCGTATTCAAACAGATAACCAAGTCCAAGAAGATGACCAAACCATACTCTCCCTGGAGGTTCTGTAACTCATGAAAAGTGAGCTTCATGTACCAAGTGACTTAAGTTTTGTAAATATCGTTGAAACCTGGTTGCTGGGATGTTTAAAAATTCATCTAGGAGAATCTGTGGATTGGTCTGAGCAATCAGGTCGCTTACGCTTAGTTTTGGTGGAAGCATACACCAATGCTGTACGTCATGCTCACAAAGATCAACCTAGTTTACCAATCTTACTGCGTTTGGAATTAAAAGATCGGAATTTGGTGATTGAAATTTGGGACTACGGTCAAGGCTTTGATATGTCTACGTACTTTCCTCCCCATCCCACTCAGAAACAAGAAGGGGGTTATGGGTGGCTGATTATGAATCGCTTGATGGACAAGGTTGAATATCGGTTGCAAGTTAATGGTGCTAACTGTCTCAAGCTAGAAACCACCATACCAGAATTAATGAATCAGACAGAAGATTGTGTAGGCGAACAGAACTTTGTTAAGAAATATGAATAGTTTGATAACTTTTACTAAATTTATTTGATTTATTAGCAATAGTTATCGAATACTTAATATACAAAGGCGGCTTGATATGGTAAGCCCTGATGGGTGATATAGAAGCCTGGTTGAAAATACCAAATTTTTAGTAAATATATAACTTTGCTTATGAAATCTTTATTCTGCTTATCGCCCCGCTATCGTCTAGATGACGAATCACCTTGGTTAGAGGGTATCGACCCCAGCCGTCATTACTGGATTGCGGTAAATGGAGAGAAAAAGGTAACATTTGCTCTTCCAGGTTTAATAGTATCTTCCATTGAAGAGTTCAAACAGGTGATTCGCAAGTTTCGTTCTCTACAACCAGGGGAGATCTTAAATCTGGCCAGAATTTCTAGCCGTTGTATAATTCGCTGTGTAAGTAATAACTGCTATGCAGTGGAAGCAGAAGTGAATAATGCTCCTGTGTGTCATCTGTTTGATCAAGAAGCTCTAGAAAGTTTATTAATGACTGCACACCCAGACTGGAAATGTGCGCCATCCGATATTGAGTTAGGCAGAAAACTATTGTTGCGTTCTTTGGCACAACCAACTGTGAGTAAGGGTTAATTAACGGTTAATGTGTTCACAATTTCAGAAATGAGTACGGGAGTTGTACATACTCCAAAAAATAAATTATTCAATTTCTGGAATCAAAACGACTTTTTCTCCCCTGCACCCTGTTCACCTGCCTATGACTTACGTCACGCTAGGCTATCATAACAATGGCATATTTTCTATTTGGAAGTGCCTTATTCTGTCGGTATGAGCGCGTATTCTTTGTGAGATGGTCGCAAGGAAAGTAAGTCTTGAGGTGATGCTAAAAGTTTGATTTTTGCGGCAATAATTTCCTGTTGTGGGTTGAGAATAAATAACCACAAAACATTCACACTGCACCAAGAAGTGTGTGCTTTCCCTGTAACTTGAATTTGGGTTTGGTTATCTGCTAAATTCTCAGTAATTCCTTGCTGGGGTTCGGCTTTAATATCTTGTGCTTCTTGATGCAAATAGTAAGCGATCGCATCTCGTCCCACAACAGCAGACTCTAAAGGTGGATACATCACACCATCTTCAGTAAATAAAGCCGCAGTAGCTGTAAATTCACCTGCATTTAAAGTAGAAAAGTAACGCAGTACAGTTGGTTCTGTAATTCCTTCAATACTAATATTCATGTTTTTAATTTTTTACTATAGCAGGGAATAGGGTTGAAAGTCTTTGACAATGCCTTGCAGCAACAAAGTTATAACTGCTGACTGCTGATTACTAATATAAATAAATTATTCCCAAGTGATTACCTGGGAATAGAAATTTAAACAGACATTGAGGTTAGGAGAATATCGGTAATTAGTCAGCTAAGGGGTCAACACCCATCTCTGTGACTACTTTCCGGAAAACAGTAATTTGTTGACCAAAATCCAATTCTTTGATTGTTTCTAAAACTTGTGAGCCATCACGAGAAATCTTATAACCTGCGGGTACAGGGATGACAAGACCTTTTGCCATTAATTCTGCTAATTCGTACCAGAAAGCTAGTTTGGTATTAGCACTGAGAATTCCGTAAGAACGAGAAACTTGAGTATTTCTTTGAGCAGCTAAATCACGCATTGCTTCCAACTGCTCTGCATGAGACATTTGTTTAATTTGATTTAACAAACCTTCTGCCAACTGCAATCTAGCTGCACCTGTAGCGGCTGGGGTAATGGATTTACCCATTTCTGTATAGGCATACCAGAGGACTGCTAGTTGGTCATCTACGCTGAGGGCTTTAAATACAGCAATGGTTGAGGTGACAACATCACCAGTTTGGGTGCCGTAGTTGAAAGCACCAGAAAAGCGAGTTGAAGCTGAGTCAGAAGTGAAAGTCATTTTGTTCACCACAGTTTATTAACTAAGTAGGCTGTTAACTAGTGGGAGGCTGGCATCACTCTGGGTTGCTTGACCTCTCGTAAACCATATTGCATTATTTCTTAACAAATTGCAAATAAAGTTTACATATAGGTTGAGTAACGGGATCAAATGAATATATTTAGGCAGTGATGTATAATGACAGGGCAACCAACTGGCAAAAATTTTACATAAAAAAATGAATCAGTCTCCACTAACGAGCCACGTGGTAAGAGAGAAGGCCAGGGAGTTAGGTTTTCACAAAGTTGGTATTGCTGCTGTAGAAGAGATAGAAGAGAAAGAAGCTCAAAGGTTACAAGCCTGGATTCAACAGGGTTATCATGCACAGATGGAGTGGATGAAACATCCCAAACGACAGGATATTCGCTTAGTCATGCCAGAAGTGCGATCGCTCATCTGTGTGGCGCTCAATTATTACACACCTCACCAACGTCCAGAAGGTGAAGAATATGGAAAAATTTCCCGCTACGGATGGGGACGGGATTACCATAAAATCATGCATAAAAAGCTCAAGCAACTGGCTACCTGGCTAGAATCATTTGGTGAAGGTATTCAAGCTCGATATTATGCCGACACTGGGCCTGTGCAAGATAAAGTTTGGTCTGAGAAAGCAGGTATTGGGTGGATCGCCAAAAATGGCAACGTCATTACTAGGGAGTATGGCTCTTGGGTATTTTTGGGAGAAGTGTTAACTAATCTAGAGTTAGAGAGCAATCGCCCAGCTACTCCACATTGCGGTACTTGTACTCGTTGTCTAGAAGCTTGTCCTACAGAGGCAATTACTGAGCCATTTGTAGTTGATGCTAATAAGTGCATCGCCTATCATACTATCGAAAACAGGGCAGAAACATTGCCTGAAGAAATTAAACCCCATTTACACGGATGGGTTGCTGGTTGTGATATTTGTCAAGATGTTTGTCCTTGGAATCAGCGTTTTGCTCAAATAACTGATGTGATAGATTTTCAACCCTATCCTGGGAATTTAGCACCTAAGCTGGTAGAATTAGCGCAAATCTCAGATGAGGAGTGGGATAGACGATTTACTGCATCAGCTTTGCGGCGCATTAAACCAGAAATGTTACGAAGAAATGCTAGTGCTAATCTTGACGCATCCAGGCTAAAGAATGACCCAGAAAGTAATAATCTTTGATTTTGATGGCACAATTGCAGATACAGTAGATGCCCTTGTGACTATTGCTAATCGTTTAGCTGTGGAGTTTGGTTATATCCAAATATCTGCCAATGAACTAACTCTTTTAAGGAATTTAACTGCTAGGGAAATAATTAAATATTCAGGTGTGTCTTTGTTGAGAATACCTTTTTTAGTCAAAAAAGTTAAATCTGAGTTAAAGAATAAAATTCACGAATTAGAACCTATATCTGGCATGACAGAAGCGTTAATAGAACTTCATCAACAAGGATGTAGACTGGGAATTATCACTTCTAATTCTCAAGAAAATGTGAGCGAGTTTCTCAAATGTCATGATTTAGACTATCTATTTGAATTTATCCATTCAGGAGTCACAATTTTTGGCAAAACAACGATAATTAATAATGTGTTAAGACAAAGACATCTGAAACCACAAGCCGTTATTTATGTGGGAGATGAAACTAGAGATATAGAAGCAGCCAAAAAAGCAAATATCAAAGTAATTGCAGTGAGTTGGGGGTTCAATTCTCCTGAAGCATTAACTAAAGAAAAGCCAGATTTTTTAATTGATCATCCCAGTGAATTATTGGCTGTAGTTGAAAATTGTTAAAAAGCCCAACCTGATACAGGTTGAGCATGGTAATTAGATAATGCTATTGATTATTAGATGCTTGACCTTTTTCCAAAGCTTGTTGTACTAAATCATCACTAACACTAGTTACACCTTCAGTCCTAGAAGCACCAATTTCCTTTGCCATCTCTAAATAATCATCAGGATTTCCTGTTTCTTGTACCTCTGTTTTTGTCTCTTCTGGTTCAGGGATTTCATATTGAGGTGCAGTAGCAGCTTCAGCAGCAGTTCTTCCTTCCTCTGTACGATCAATTTCACTAACACTAAATTGTTGTGCAGCTGCATAATCAGCTTCAAAATCTACTTTTGGTGCTTTTTCTTCACCAGCAGCTATTTGTTCAGCCGCTAATTGTGCATCATGGGTAGTGGCTTCATTGGGATTAGGCTGTACTTTATCAGACATAACTAAAACCTTAATTAATATACATTTTCTGGAGCAAGCTTATCAAAATAATTGATGAAATTCTTGTTCCATAAGAGAGATATTATGCTCAATTTAAAGATAGAGAAAATCTAGATTAATAATTAATTTAATATCCTTCTTTTGATTGTGGTTTTTAATTATCAAACTTTGATAATTTTGTGAAGCTTAATTCTTAAATTACTCTGGTGATTAATTATGACTGCTAGTTATAATCAAACTATTTCTCAAGCTCAAAGCCAGGAAACTCGAAATTTATTCAACGAATTTAATGCTTTAGATACCGACGCAAAATTAGCTTGGCTATATTTTGTTTATGAAAAGATGGGCGATACAATTACTCCGGCTGCTCCTACAGCTGCTGAACCAGAATTAGCTCCCATGTTACTAGAAGACTATATGCAATTAACCGATGAGGAGCAACTACAAGTGATGCGGGATATAGTTAACTGTAGAGATACAGACTATTCTCGTGCTTATGGAGCATTAAGAGAAAATAATCAATTATTTGTTTGGTATGCTTGGGCTGAGGCTATGGGTGAAACAATAGTAGATATGCCAGATGATTATGACACTATTGAAGAAATTAATGATTTACTGGCTCGCATGGAAGAAATAGATTTTGAAGGTCAAATTTCTGTTTTAAGAACTATTGCTGGACAAATGGGTTATAGTGATGTCCAACCAATTGCAACACAGGCAGAAACAGGAAAAACATCAAGTTTGTAAATAACTCAAAACTTATTCTGTAATTTTGCCTCGTAAGGCTTTAATTTCACCGCGCTTAGTTTTGCTATCAATGCGTTTATTTTGAGCGCGGCGGGTGGGTTTTGTGGGCTTGCGTTTTGCAGAAGTGATAGTGACGCTTTTGATTAAAGTTTGCAGGCGATTTAGTGCGTCTTCTTTATTCTGTTCTTGAGTACGATGCTGCTGGGCTTTGATGACGATTATCCCGTCTTTGGTGATGCGTTGATCTCCTAAATTGAGCAGACGTTCTTTATAAAGTGGTGATAGGGAAGAAGCGTTGATGTCGAAACGTAGATGAATGGCTGTTGCAACTTTATTAACGTTTTGACCACCTGCACCTTGAGAACGAATAGCACTAATACTGATTTCGCTCATAGGGATGGTAGTTCTGTTGGTAATTTGTAGCATGGTGTTTTTTTATGACTTTTATGTTTGTCCTGCTTTTATTTTAATCTTTCGATTTGACTGTGGATATTTTGATCAAGAAACTACAAGCTGATGTAACTCCTCTGGTGTTAAGTGAGAATGGACAACTTCACCATCTCGAAACCAAACAATACGCTTAGTTTGACGCGCAACTTCCGTTTCATGTGTCACCATGACAACTGTAATGCCACTGCTGTTTAATTCACCAAAAATATCTAATACTTCTTGAGTAGTGCGAGAGTCTAATGCACCAGTAGGTTCATCAGCTAAAAGAACAACCGGACGATTGACAATAGCACGTGCGATCGCTACCCTTTGTTGTTGTCCTCCTGATAGCTGGGTAGGTTTATTATTGAGGCGTTTTTCTAAACCGACTTTGATTAATGCTTCTGTTGCTCGTTCTTTTCTTTCTCCGGGTTTTACCCCAGCATATACCATCGGCAACATCACATTTTCTAAAGCTGTTAATTGGGTTAATAAATGGAATTGTTGAAACACAAACCCCAGCTTTTTATTGCGAATATGCGCTAATTCTGTATCATTCATTTGCGCTACATTTACATTATCTAAATAATAACTTCCCGAACTAGGACGATCTAAACAACCAATAATATTCATCGCAGTAGATTTACCAGAACCAGAAGGCCCCATAATCGCACAATATTCGCCTTCTTCTATAACTAAGTTGATCTCATTTAGTGCTTTTACTTCTGTTTCACCACTACCATAAACTTTAAATATGTTCTCTAAGCGAATAATTTCTGCTTGTGGTGCAGAATTGGGAACATCGAAATCATTAACAGTTAGAGTATTTGCCACAGAATTTTATTCCTTTTCTTTAAAATTACGAATTACGTATCCCTTACGGGAGCCGGAGGCACTATTACGAATTACGAATTATTTACGCACTCCTTAACGCCACAATAGGATCAAGTTGCGCTGCACGACGAGCAGGAACTACGCCGAAAAATAAACCAATTCCACCAGAAATACCCACAGCCATTGTAATTGAAACAATGGAAATACTTGCTTCTAAAGGAGTCAGAGATGATACCAATATTATGCAACCAACTCCAAGCGTAGTACCCAATACACCGCCAATTACAGAAACAATTACTGCTTCAATAATGAACTGAAGTAAAATGTCTTGCTGGGTAGCACCAATTGCTTTTCTTAAACCAATTTCTTGGGTGCGTTCGGTGACAGAAACCAGCATAATATTCATAATCCCAATGCCACCAACAAATAGAGAAATACCAGCAATAGCAGCCAGCATAGTCGTCAATGCAGAGGAAATTTGACCTACTGTTTTTAAAGCATCTTTTTGTGTACGAATAGTAAAGTCATCTTCACCCACTAATTTATGTCGTTGTCGTAGTAAATTAGTAATTTGAAACTCTGCTGCATCCACACTATCGGCATCTTTGGCTGAAGCAACAATATAGGTTACTTCTAGTCCATAGGGAGAAGTTTTTCCTACTAGTCGATTTGCGGTTGTGATAATCGGTACTAATGCCGAATCATCGTAATCTACACCCAAATTTGAACCTTTATCCGTTAACACTCCAATTACTTGAAAACTAGCATTTTTGATTCGTATTTGTTGACTAATAGGATTAGTATTACCAAAAAGTTTTTCTTTTAATTTTGCACCTAACACCACAACTTGGTTACTGCGCTTCATATCTATGTCAGTAAAAAACCTGCCTGTGGCTACTTCAAAATCACGTACTTTCAAAAAACTAGGAGTTGTGCCGATAATATTGACATCGGTATTTCTGTTTTTATAAGTAACTACCTGTCTACTATTTAATTCGGCTGTAGTTGCTGCTATTGTCGGTACTTGAGTTTCAATTGCATTCGCATCTTCTAAAACCAAAGTTCTTGTTACATCTCTAGAAACCCTTTGAGTTTCTTCGTTACCTGGAATTACAAAGACAACATTTGGACCCAAAGAATTTAGTTGATTAGCTACAAATTTTTGTCCCCCTTCTCCAATTCCAATCATCGCAATTACTGAACCATTACCGATAATAATACCCAGCATTGTTAGGGCGCTACGTAATTTATTAGCGAGTAAGGTTTTACCCGCCATTTGCACACTTTCTAAGAAATTCATACTATTTTAGATTTTAGATTTTGGATTTTGGATTTTCAGAATTATTCTTACTTCTCTATTTAACTGTTGACTCCTGACTCTCTACTCTTCTACTGTTACCTGTCACCTGTCACCTCTTTCTTGTTGCATTTTGTAGTCTTTGGGTGGGTTTACAAAGACCAAATCACCCTGTTTTATTCCCTCTAAAACCTGAGTTTCGTCTTTAATTTGCGCTCCAATTGTAATTTCTCGAAACTGAGGTTGATTATTTGCATCTGGTATCAGTACGCCAGTTTGACCATTTTCAGTGAGAATTGCCACAGTTGGTATGGTTAAAGCATCGTTAATGCGATCGCCCAAAAACGTTAAATTCACATTTAAACCAGAACGCAGTTTATCCGCACCAGTTTCAATTGCTACTCTCACTTGAAAAGATGTGACACCTTGTTCTACTACTGCTTCCGGTGCTATCAGACGGACACGACCTTTAAAAACTTGATCTGGATAAGCATCAGCGACAATTTCCACCTGCTGCCCCTGCTTAATTCTGCCAATATCAGCTTCAGGAATTTGAGCTAAAACTTCTAAACCTGTGGCTAAGGCGACGATGGAACTAGAAGTTGCTGATGTACTGCTAGAAGCCGATGTTGTTGGTGTCACAAAAGCCCCTATATTTGCGTATTTTTGCGTTACAATCCCCGCAAAAGGAGCGCGAATAATGGTATCTTCTAGCTGTACTTGTTGCTGTTTTAATTGCGCCGTAGCCGCAGCTACAGCAGCTTTTAATCTGGCAATTTCTTCCGGACGGCTGCCATTTTGCAGTTTTCGCAGTCCTTCCCGTTCTTGAGCAACTACGGCTTCTTGCCTTGTAATCTCTTCGTTGCGGTTGCCAGCTTTTTGCAGTGATAATTGACGTTGAGCTTCTTCTAAACTGGCTTTTGCCCTTTTATCTTCACTGATATATTGATCTAAAGAATCTTGGGAAATAGCCCCTTGTTTAGCTAAACTCTGATAACGTCTGACTCTGGCTTGAGTTAACTCCACCTGGGCTTTAGCTGAATCTACAGCAGCCTTAGCTTGATCAATGTCCTGAGAACGATTCCCAGCCCGAATTATAGCTAGCTGGGCTACAGCTTGTGCTAAACGTGCCTTCCCTTCAGCTATTTCTTCAGAACGACTCCCCGCTTGACTCTCCGCTAATTGTGCTTTGGCTTGATCTAAGTTGGCTTGATATTGGAGAATTTGCATTCTAATTTCGGAATTATCCATGCGAGCAATAATTTGCCCTTTTTGGACTTTTTGACCCTGTTCAACTTCCAATTCAGTAATAATTCCCGGATTTTTGGGACTGATATTTACGCTTTGTACTGGTTGTACTTTTCCACTAGCGGTAATTCTCACTGTGACACTTTTTGCTGCAACTGGAACAGTGAGTTTAGTAATGTCTTCTCTACGGTTTTCTGGATTCGCTATTTTTAAAGCTGTGGTTGTACCAACTATCAAAATACCAGATGCCATTAACCCCATAAACCAGCGAAATGGGTATTTAATTTTTTTGCCAATCAGCGGAATTTCTATGTAAGTAGTCATCGTATAAAACTCCTAATTCCCTATTCCCTATTCAGTTTCCAAATAAATATGACCTTGAGCCAAACGAAAATGATATTACTCATGATTTTTTCTTTAAACTATTACCTCAAGATTGAGTGTGCCATCACCTGATTGGGTTACTTTTAGTTAGTTGTTTTGAGAAAAATTTATGCCATTTTAGGTTTTATATTTCTAATTGAAAAAATCAAAGTGTGTATATTCTTTGTATAAGATCGCATAAAAATTGTTTTTTGCAATTAGTGTTATTACTTAAGTCTGTCCTTATTGGTAATTAAAAAAATCCTCCTTCTCAGCCCTTCCTCCTGAGGTTTGACTATCATAACCAGCAAATAAAATGTAAGTAATCACTTATTAATTGCCTAAAACAAAGATACATTGATTTTTTTTGCATTATGCAACTAATCTTCAGAAGGTGAAATTCCCTGCCAAACGATATCTACAAGATGCTGGACAAATACTTTGTCATCTGTGGGTATATCTTTTGAAGTGTGAATCTGTTCCAAGAACACATAATTCATCAGTGAACCTAACAATATCATAGCAATAGTTTGGGGGTCGCTGGGGCGCAGTCGTCCTTGTTCAATTTCTCTCTCTAGAAAATGAGTAAATGTCTTCAGATCCCTCACAGGTCTGGAATCTGGCCTATTAATCATTTCTGGTACGGCATTACCACGCGATCGCAACATCATTAATCGTGGTACTACTTGACGATTAAACTCTAAAACCTGAATACATATCTGAATCAGATTTTCCTTCAGATTTCCTTTTCCAGACAAAGAAGTAATTTCTTGCACCCAGGGAGGTTTTTCCGGAATTCCCATTGAGGCAAAGAAAAGTTCTTCTTTGGTAGAAAAGCGTTTAAAAATAGACGCTTCTGAAATTCCTGCTTTTTGAGCAATTTCTAAGGTTGAAGCACTAAAACCCTGTTGGAGAAAGATTTCACGGGCTGCATCTAAAATTTGCTGATTGGTAATTTTGGGTGTACGCGCCATAAATAAGTGTGTAGCCACTTATTAATTTAACGAATGTTGATGGAGATGTCAAGAACAGGAAACAGGACTCGGAAAAATTAACCAACAATTAAACCATCCTGAACTCGAATAATTCTTTTAGTTTGAGCAGCAATATCTGGCTCATGAGTGACAATGACAATCGTGATACCTTGCTGATTTAATTCTGTTAATAAATTCATGACTTCATAAGAAGTTTCTGTATCTAACGCTCCTGTGGGTTCATCTGCTAAAACTAATGCAGGTCGGTTAACTAAAGCACGTGCGATCGCCACTCGTTGTTGTTGTCCTCCTGAGAGTTGACTAGGACGGTTAGCAATGCGATCTCCTAATCCAACTCGGTTTAATGCTTCCATCGCTCTTTGACGGCGTTTAGGCTTGGGTATATTGGCATAAATCATGGGAAGCATGACATTTTCTAGGGCTGTTGAACGTGCTAAAAGGTTAAATTGCTGGAACACAAAACCTATTCTTTGATTGCGAATATAAGCTAATTCATCATCATCAAAAGTAGTCAAATTTCTCCCTTCAAAAATATAATTTCCAGTGGAGGGACGATCTAAGCATCCTAAAATATTCATCAGTGTAGATTTACCAGAACCAGATGCACCCATAATAGCGACATATTCTCCTTCTTCAATAGAAAGTTGAATTCCTTTAAGTATGGGAACATCAATTTCTCCTAAATGGTAGGTTTTGGTGATTGATTCTAACCAAATCATTGTTGTCATATCTGGGAGGGGAATTGATGAGTTAATTTGAAACGCAGAGGAACGCAGAGGTAAGCGCAGAGGAACGCAGAGTTTTTTAATCGCTTCTTAAGGCATTGATTGGGTCTAATTTAGCTGCATTTCTGGCGGGAATAACTCCAGCTATTAAACCGACGGTTAATGAAAGTCCTAAGCCTGTAATTACTGATAATGTAGAAATAACAAAGGGAAATTTAAAAATTGTTGCGGCCATAAAAGCAATTAAAATCCCTGTCCCCATCCCAATACCTCCACCAACTACCGAAATAACTATTGCTTCTGCTAAAAATTGATTGAGAATTGCTGAATTGGTAGCTCCTACAGCTTTACGAATGCCGATTTCTCTTGTCCTTTCTACAACGGACACTAACATAATATTAGCAATACCAATGCCACCAACTACTAAGGAAATACCTGCAATTGCAACTATCATGATGGTAAATAAACCCACAATATTAGTAAAGGTGCTAATAATATCTGCTTGGTTAGTAATCCGAAAATCGTCGGGTTGTGGTGGGTAAATATTGTGACGCAAACGTAAGAGATTAGTCACTTGAAACTGCACAGCGTCTAACTGTTCTTGATTAGCAGCTTTGATTAATATTGAATTAACAGAAACACCTGATAGGGCATTATTCCCCACTAATCTAGCTGACATGGTGGTGAGGGGAATAAGAATTTGGTCATCTCTATCTGTACCTCCTTGAGAACCTTTAGGTTCTGTTACCCCAATCACTTCATAAGCTTCTCCTTGAATGCGGATTTTTTGACCTATGGGATTTACACCTGACTGAAACAGAGAACTTTCAACTGTAGGCCCAAGAACAGCAACTTCCTTTGCTATTTCTAGTTCTTCCTGATTAAAATATCTACCGTTTTGGATTTGAATATCTCTGACTTCTGGGTAGTTGATATCTGTGCCATAAATTCTTGTGGAGTTATTTTGACTTTCATAAACTACTTGAGCATTGCGTTGTAGATAAGCAGATACCAGTTGAGCAGAAGGAGCTTGCTGTGCGATCGCTTTAGCATCATCCCAAGTTAAGGTACTACTCGAACCAAATCCTTGACTAATATTTCCACTTCTGGCTGCACCAGAAAATACAGAAAGTACATCAGGTCCTAATGCTTGTATTTGTTGCTCTGTACTCTTCTGCACACCTTGACCAACAGAAGTAATGGCAATCACTGAAGCAATGCCAATAATTACACCCAACATGGTTAATCCTGTGCGTAATTTATTACTCCACAACGTTTCTACCGCCATTGACAAAATTTCCCAAACGGGAATTGTACGATTTCCTGCGGCAGTACGCTCTGCTCTATCGCTTCTATTTTTATAAACTAGTTTAAACATAAATTAGGTGGCAGGTGACAGTGAAGAGGAACAAGGAGCAGGGGAGCAGCCCCTCACAAGGGTAGGTTTTTAATATTATCTGTTCAGGCCAGAGTGGGAAGACAAGGAGGGAAGGTAGACAAGGAAGATTTTCTTGGCACAATGGTCTTTTTGTTACCAAGAGAATATAATTTTGTACGGGTTTCCTCCCTTGTCCACTGTCCTTCCTTGTCCCCTAAGTCTTGCCCTCACGACAATGTAAAAAACCTACACCTGTGAGGTTTTAAAGCCTCTCTCCTTGCAGGGGAGAGGTTTGGAGAGCGGTTAATAATTCTTGGTCAAACTCACGTTATATCAATCAAGAAGAAAAGGGCGCAGGAAAAAAATACCTTTCCTACACCCAACAAAGGCTGTTAAGCGAAAAATTCCTGTAGTTCTACAATACCCTTTGAACCATCAATCTTCACGTGCTGACCATCTTGGAGTAGGTATGTAGCACCGCGCACGTCCATCACTGCGGGAATTCCATACTCACGGGCAACTATCGCACCATGAGAAAGTTTACCACCCGCTTCCGCAATTACTCCCCCGGCTCTCATTAAAATGGGAGCCCAGCCGGAATCTGTATAAGGGACAACGAGAATTGTCTCTTTGTTGATTTCTCCTACCTCTTGTAAATTCCGCAACACTTTCACTTGTCCGGTGGCTTGACCTTGACTAGCGGGAATGCCTAACAAGATATTGTCAGAGGTATCAATGGGTGATTCGATGGGATGGGGAGGATTATAACCATAGACTAAAGGGGGAATTTGGGTGATTTGACTATCTTGGAGATATTGCGATCGCCTATTGGCTATTATCTCCGTCAGTTGATTTCTCAAATCTGCATCTGCATTTGCTGCTAAACGCCGCACTTCACCCAATTTTAAAAAGAAGATATCTCCTGTTTGTTGTAAGAAACCTGTCTTTAACCAAATCTTTTCTAAAGCTAAAAAAGTCCAGCGTAATTCGGCTAACAAGCGAGAATAAACTTCTGTAACTCGTCCTTTGAGATCCACTCGCTTCTGCACAAAACCTTGCTGCCGTTTTTTAGAATCATCCTGATTTGGTGTTTCGTTGGTTTGGATCAATTGGATAAATAATTGTCTCACTAGTTCTGGCTGTTCTTTCCATCTCGGTACAGAAATATCTGTTCCAACTTCACTTAAATAGCCATAATCTTCCACTAGTTCGGCAAATTCGTACAGAATTTTTTCCCCTGCTGGAGTTTCTGCCAATTGTTCAAAAACTCTTTCTGGATCTGGATTTGGTAAAATCTCTTTGGCATCTGCAACCAACAGCCGCAGCGATCGCAATGATGCCACTTCTGGAGTAATACTATAGTCAATTTGTTCATCTTTCACCCCAGAAACTGCTTGCCGAATCGCCGCACTCAAGGGCGATAAAATACTGTAGTAAGTAGCTTGGTTGAGTAAATCAAGCACTAAGTCTACTCTACTTAATAATTGAGGCGGTTGTAATTCCTCAATTAGTTCATTTGCTAACTTTGTCAGTCCAGGAATAAACTTTTGGCGATAATCTTCTTTAAATTCAGTTTCTAAACTGATTTCTCGCTGTAGTAATTTGGTCAAACCGGGCAAATTTTCCCAGGTGGAAGCTAGAGGAGGTTTACTCATTTTCGCACCTCTAGTTAAAAACTCCAGACTTTCAGGAGGTAATCCCATTTCTAAGAAAATCTCTCCCAAGAAAGTAGCATTAAAATAAGCTCTGGAGTAATGCAGAGTTGCCATTTTCGTGAAATCTAACTCACGGGTGCGTTCGCCTAAAACTATAGTGAAAATTTCTCCCCAGATCCCACAAGTTAAGGGCAAATTAATTGACCAGGTGAGGGGGTGAATAACTCCAGGAATGACTTCAGCGGCAATTTTTCTTGTCCAGATGGGTAGTAAGGTGGTAATGGGTCTTGCTTGCAATACCCACAAGGTTTGTCCGTCATAACTCCACTCTACATCTTGGGGAATGCCATAATAACGTTTCTCCAATCTGCGGGCTAAATAGGCTACTTGCTTGATTAATGGTTGGGGAATTTTGCCTTCTCCCTCAAACTGCACAGTAGATAACTTATCGTCACCAACCACAAACACCCGATATTGTTCTGGTGTCACTTTACCAGAAACCACCTGTGCAGCACTGCCAGATACAGCTTCAATGACTACAGCATCACCTTGTTGGCTGATGGGGTCACGACTGAAAGCTACACCGGAAAAGACGCTTTGCACTTGTGGTTGAATGAGTACGGCCATAGCCTCATCTTTAGCACTGCGGTCACGTCGATACTGCACCGCCGCAGGATTGTTATAGGAAGCTTGGACTTGGGCGATCGCTGCGTCTAATTCTTGTTTATTGGTGACATTCAAAACTGTAACGTACTGTCCAGCCGCAGAAGCTTGTTCTGAGTCTTCCCCAATAGCAGAGGAACGCACTACCAAGGGTGAAAGTATGGATGGTTGGAGAAAGTCAATCAAATAGATAGGATCATCGAAAGGTGCAAGTATCCATCCTTTAGGCACTGGATAACCCCAGCGTTTAATTTGCGATAATGTGGCAGCCTTAGCGCCAAATACCTCTGGTTCTAGTTCATCATCTAAAGTAATAATCCCCTGTTCACCACTGCCCAAATATGCCATGACCTGCTGTGTATCCCCATGTGCCTCTTCCACTGGCAAGTTCATGTCATCGGGGATTTGTCTGTAAATCCAGCCTACTAACCCTGCTAATGTGAAGGCGGCCACGATTTTGGGGAAATCATTGGAATAAAGGACAGCTACCAGCAGGGGTAGTAAAATCAAAACCCCAAATTTAATCGTCTGTCGAGATTTGAGAAAAATTAAGCCAATTGCTGCCACTAAACTGACAAATCCGGCCACTAGGGGATCGTGCATAAACACTCCCCAAACAACGTTTGTTGTCCCTGCACCCCGACCTAAAGCATATCTACCTACCACCAAAGCAATCAGCGCCACTAATTCCCAAAACGAGCCAGTGGGGAAGAAAATACGGGCAATTAATACCGCTGCAATGCCTTTGAAAGCCTCTGACAACACCGCCAGAACACCCACCAGTTTGCCGCCGTGATAAAAAGCCGCAGAGACGCTAATATTACCTGTACCAATCTGTGCTAATCGCTTGCCCTTGAGAGCGTAGGTAATCCAAGCAATTAACGGTATTGCCCCCAGGAGTGGGCAAGTAATTAAAATAACTAATAAACCCCAGAGATGAAACATTTATTGATTATTGTGGATTTTAGATTTAATCTTGCATCTAAAATCGCCAATTGCAAATCTAAATTTTGGGCAGAATTTTTTGATCCTAGATATTGCCGATTAAATAAGTACAAATGTCAATTCACAACCCTTGCAGCAAAAGGGTTTTACTGCTGAATGCTGAAGGCTGCTGTAGTTTGATTGGTTGATTTATGGACACTAAGCAGCTACGGTTATCCTTGTTGCTAGTGTCCTTGAATTTGATCATCAATAGATTCTAGTTTAGCGCATAGGCAGATTGCAATGCCCATAGAATGAGTATTGCGATCGAACCCAAAACTAACACAGTAGAAATAGTCACTACTTTGGGTGAATCTGCGCCTTCAAATTTCATGATGCCGCGATTTAAGTCGGACATACGTTTGTAAGCCTCCTTTGTTATGCCATTCTGTCCGTCTTGATTGTAGTTCTTCTGTTAGCCAATGACGTTAAATTAAGATTATTATTTTCGTTAAGGTCAGGACTTACGCACAGAAGTTATCTGTTAGGGCTGGGTGTAAGGGTGTAAGGGTTTAGGGGTGTAGGGGTTTTCCTCTCCTCGACCTTGATTTTTCCATCACTTTACCCCTTTGTCAAAACCCTTGATTTTTCGTTTTTTTGCGTAAGTCCTAAAGGTTTGCAACGCTCCTCTTTGAAAAAAGCGGATTCTGTGCAGATGTTTCTACATCACAGCATCTAACAACAACCCACCGCCAAACCGCACCGGATCTGTACAAGGTAAACTCGTTTCAGCTATAGTTTGAGCGATCGCATCTTTCGCCCCAGCATCATCTAAATTTCTGGTATTTAAAGCTATCCCCGCTACAGGAACTCGACCAAAAGCACCCCCCGCACTCGCTACCATTTCATACATCTTAATTACTTCTGGTAGGGGAGGAATGGGAACATGAGGATTATTGCGGTTATGAGTTTGTCCGGCTTGATGAACTAATATTAAATGGGTTGGTTGAGAACCACGAATCAAAGGTAACGTTGCAGTTGAACCAGGATGCAACAGAGAACCTTGTCCTTCAATTTGCAGAATATCGTAGTGTTTACCAAACCGCATCACCAACTGTTCCACCGCACCAGCAGCAAAGTCTACCCGCACTGCATCTAAAGCTACTCCATCTCCTTCTAACATCAAACCAGTTTGACCAGTAGCTAAAAACTTAGAACGCCAACCACGCAATTTAGCCGCCCAATGTAATTCTAAACTAGTGGACATTTTCCCAATCGCCATATCAGTCCCCACCGTCAACACCCGACGACAGGGAAGAGTCCGCGCTAACCCAGAAGCAATTTCTAAGTTAGGCGGTTCTTTCCGAACATCCCAAATTAATTGTCCTGGTTGCAGGAGGGCATTTAAATCTGGAATATTGGCTAAAGGTGTGTGTAAACCGTTAACCAAAGACATTCCCCCTTTCAGTGCATCTTTGATATCTGGCCAGTAATGGTCAGGAATTATGCCACCTTTGGGGGCTATCCCAATTACCAACACTTCTGGTTTATACTGCAAAGCTGCGGCTACAGAGGCGACAACGGGAACATCACGCTTGATCCCTGTTAAATCTGGTACAGATTTACCTACACACTCCCGGTCTATCACTGCCACAATTGGGGCTTCACTGTATCGTAAAATTGATAAACCCGTTTTTCCCTGAGTTCCACTCAGTCCTTCATGCAGTAAAATTGCAATCTTTTTATTCAGCGGCAGACGCACTATATTGTACCCCCAAACCAGGTAAATCGTTAGGTAAAACTCGTCCTGCTTTTACTGATGCACCCGTAAATGGATCATCAATTAAATTCAGGTGACTATCTAAGTCTAAATAATCAGCTAAAGGTGCCAGTTGAGATGCTGCTGTATTCGCTAGAGAACTATCGGAATAACAACCAAACATGACTTTTAAATTATGGGCTTTGGCTGTATGTACCATTCTGAAAGCTTCACTTAAACCCCCAGATTTCATTAACTTAATATTAATTCCATCTACATAGTCAGCTAATTGGGGAATATCAGCACTAGTAAAGCAACTTTCATCAACAAAAATGGGTAAAGGAGAATGTTCTTTTAAAGTGGCTAAATGAGTTTCTTCACCTCTTGGTAATGGCTGTTCTATATACTTTATTCCTAAATCTGCTAACCACAAAGACATGGCGATCGCATCTGCTAAACTCCAACCTCCGTTAGCATCTACAAATAAATCTATTTCTGGTGCTGTTTCCCGCACAGATAAGAGCATTTTTCTGTCTGCTTCTATCCCCTCGGTTGAACCTAATTTTACCTTCAACAGACGTACATCCATATACTCTAACCAGTCTCTTGTCCGAGTTGTAGCTGCTTCTGGGGAATTAATGCCAATTGTCACCGAAGTTGGTGCGATCGCATTTCTATCCAGTCCCCAAAGTTGCCATAGTGGTAAACCCACACTTTTACCCATCCAATCATACAGCGCCATATCTATAGCTGCCCTAGCTGCGGAAGGAATTTGATATTGTCTGAAAACTGCCTCAATTTCCTGTCGTTGCCAAGGGTTGAATGATTCTAACACAGGGGCAATTTTTTGCAATGCTTGGGTAATTATATCCGTTGATTGGCGGTGATTACCGACACCAAAGGGTGATGCTTCTCCCCATCCTTCTATGCCATTTTCAATAATTTTGATCCTGATATTTGTGGTTTGTGCGGTTGTTCCTCTACTAATTGTTAAGGGAAATCTTTTGTTGACTGTGAATTGATTGATCAGTGTTTTCATTTTTAGGATTTATGCTCACGCAGAGGCGCAGAGTACACAGAGAGAATGATGTTATAATTTGAGGTTGGTGGTATATTTTAACTGCTATATGGTTAATTTACAAAAATGGCAAGTTTTAAGTTCACAAATGTTGATAAATCATCCTTTCTGTCAGGTGCGCCGAGATGCGGTTGCCTTACCTAATGGTAAGGTTATAGATGATTTTTTTGTTTATATTAAGCCTGATATTGCTGTAATTTTACCTATTACTAATAATGGGGAGGTTGTTTTTGTTCGTCAGTATAGACACGCTGGTGGTGAGTTTTTTATTGAACTTCCTGCTGGTAGGTTTGATGCTGAGAAAGAAGACCCAGAAGCAGCTGCTTTGAGGGAGTTACGGGAGGAAACTGGTTATGTCGCTGGAAGTGTGCGAAAAATTGCTGTTCTTTATGATAACCCCAGTAAGGAAACTAATCAAATTCATTTGTTTTTGGCTGAAAATGTGGTGAAGGTGGGAGAACAGGAAAATCTGGATATAACTGAAGAGATTGAGGTAATTTTAATTCCTGTAAATGCAGTTTTTGATAAAATTATGCAAGGAGAAATTTCTGTGGCGGGAACTGTAGCAGCGTTGTTTTTGGGTTTGCGTTTGAGAGGGGTTTCTTAAACGCAGAGGATCGCAGAGGTAAACGCAGAGTATATGGAGGATTTGGAAATGGATGAGTTTATGCAAGCGGCAATTTCTGAAGCTAAACAAGGTAGAAAGGAAGGGGGAATTCCTATCGGTTCTGTTTTGGTGAAGGATGGAAACGTGATTGGGAAAGGTCATAATAAACGGGTTCAAGATGGTGATCCTGTCACTCATGCGGAAATTGATTGTTTAAGAAATGCTGGGAGAATTGGTAATTACAAAGGAACAATTTTATATTCTACTTTGATGCCTTGTTATTTGTGTGCTGGGGCTGTGGTACAGTTTGGGATTAAAAAAGTGATTGCAGGGGAGTCAAGAACTTTTCCCGGTGCAAGAGAATTTATGGTTTCTCACGGTGTTGAAGTCATTGATTTAAATCTTGATGAGTGTGAACAGATGATGAGTGAATTTATAGCAGAAAAACCAGAATTATGGAATGAAGATATCGGAGTTTAAAAAAGTCAAAAATTTTTTCTTGCTGATGGCTGACGGCTGACTGCTGAATTCTTACTTCTGTCACTTTTCACATAATTTTACCCAAGAACTTTTCCAAAGTAATTCTATCAGGTAAGGAACTTTGCGCTCCTGGTTTTGTTGTTGCTAAAGCCCCTGTTGCTGCACCCCACATAATAGCTTCACGTAAAGTAAGTTCATGAAAAAGTGCTGCTGCTAACCCGCCATTAAAAGCATCTCCAGCCGCAACTGTATCAATTGCATGAACAGGAAAAGCTGGTGTAAAGAAAGCTTCTTCAGAAGTGGCACAATAAACTCCTTTTGCACCTAATTTTATCACCGCACAATTGACACCGCGTCTTAATAAAATATTTGCTGCTTCCGCTGAACTTTCTTCATCATTTACTGGAAACCCTACTAATTGACTTGCTTCTATTTCATTGGGTGTGATAATATCAATTAGTGGATAAAGTTCATCTGGTAAGTTAGATTGTGCTGGTGCTGGATCAAGAATAACCTTAATATCTAAATCTTTCGCTGCTTTGGCTGCTGCAACGACGGCTTCTATAGGAATTTCTAACTGTAAAAGCAAGGTTTTTGCGTTTAGTAATACATGAGATAATCTTTCTACATCTTCTTGATTAACTTTTCCGTTTGCACCAGGAATCACAATTATGTTATTTTCTCCTCTTTGATCTACAGTGATGACAGCAACTCCAGAACTGATGTTTTCATCAATTAAGATATTTTCTGTTTGTACACCACAAATTTGTAAATTTTTAATCAGTTCTGAACCAAAATTATCATTACCAACACGCCCTATCATTTGAGTGGGAATTCCCAATTTTGCTAATGCTACTGCTTGGTTTGCACCTTTTCCTCCTGGAGTTTTAAAAAAGGTGTCTCCTAACAATGTTTCACCAGCAATTGGTAAGCGAGGGGCTGTTGTTATTAAGTCTATATTGATGCTACCAAATACGATAATGCTCATATAGAAAGTATAAATTATCGGGTGTTGTGATTATTTTAGTCTTAAATACTAACTTTCTCAGATTTATAGACTATTGCATTAGTGATGTAGTCCAAGTAGGGTATAATTACATAAAAGCATCAACAAAATTACTAAAAAAATATAAAAAAGTAAACATTAAAATGTAAATTGAGATGGAAAACAAATTAATTTGCGCCCGTAGTCTTGGTTGGATACTTTGTACAAGTACCTTACTTTTATTTATCTGTAGTAGCATCAGACATTAATTGTTTAATTCAACAGCTTTTGATCTAGGAATTTTTGACCAAGCAATTTATTTAATTAGTCAGGGGAAAGAACCTATTACTACGATACAAGGATTTCACATTCTTGGTGATCATGCTGCTTGGATTCATTATATTTTGGCTTTACCATACAAAATTTACCCAAGCGTCTATTGGTTATTTATTGTGCAGTCATTAGCTTTAGCTTTAGGCGCTTTACCTACATGGTATCTAGCTATTCAAGCAGGACTAAAAGAAAGTCAAGCTATGGCAGTTGCAACTGCTTATTTATTGTATCCCGTTGTCTTTAATGCCAATTTATTTGATTTTCACCCTGAAGTGATGGCTGTACCATTACTGTTAACCTCTGTTTTAACAGCCAGGTTAAAAAAGATAGGCTGGTTTTGTGTATCTATTATCATAATTTTAGGATGTAAAGCTGTTTTGTCTCTTACAGTTGTGGCTATGGGAATATGGTTACTTTTGTTTGAAAAGCGTCGTTCCTATGGTTTATTAGCTATCCTTTTTGCTATAGCTTGGTTTATTATCTGCACTAAGTTAATTATCCCAACGTTCAGTGGTGCAGAAGCAGCAGCCGTAGGACGTTATAGTTATTTAGGTAACTCTGTTTTTGAGATTGCTAAAAATTTAATATTTCAGCCTGGATTAATACTCAGTAAAATATTTTCTTTAGATAATTTTGGATACTTAATTTTACTATTAGCGCCAATCATTTGGGGACTGTCTACTGCCAGCTTAAAACCTTTTATTGGTGCTATTCCTTGTGTAGCACTCAACTTAATAGCTGACTATCAAGCTCAAAAAGATTTAGTTCATCAATATTCATTACCAGCTTTACCATTTCTGATATTAGCTGTTATTGCTAGTCTTGCTCATGGTAAGGGATTACTACAAAATAAACGTGGAATTATTATATGGTCTTTAATTACATTTCTGTGTTTAGCAAAATTCACCCATTTTACAGGTAAATATTTAGAGTTTACTGATAATTGGCAAGCTACAAGACAAGCCATTTCTTTGATAACAACAAAAGGTAGCGTTTACACAACAGCCCAAATTGCGCCACATTTGAGTCACCGTGATTTAATTAAATTTACAGATGTAGGTTCTCCAAACCAAGATTTAAATATTTTTGATTATATTTTGTTAAATGTTCGTCATCCTGGTTGGGCGAGTAATAAAGAATTTGCCACCGAATTAGTCAGTCAACTGACAAACAACCCGGAATTTAAATTAGAATATAAAAATAATGATGTCTATTTATTTACAAAGAATTAAAACGGTAAGAAACAAAAGTTTTAATTCCCATATTAAAATAATTACCAAAAACCATCATTATTAGAATTAATTAATGGTGAAATCAATGCAAAACCGTTAACTTCACCCATAACTTTACCCTGACTTAAATTCATTTTTTCCCAAGTCTCACTATCCACCAAAAAATAAGATTTCTGAAACCACATCTCCTGTAAAACTGAACCAGAAACAGCAATAACCTGACAATCACTATAAAAATCCAAACTAGGACGACTATAACCAAAAGAAGTATAAATTGTTGTTCCCGCTGGAATATGCTGACGAATTAATGCAGCAACTGGTTTAACTGGAAACGCTTCATTTAACTCCCATATCCAAGAGTTTGAACTCATTAACAACAATAAAACTAAATACATTCCAGCAAATAAAACAGGGATAAAATTACGATTTCGCTGGAAAACAAACCACGCAGCAATACCCATACTGATTGCCAAAATAAGACTCATGATAATTAATATAGGTTGTGGGTCAGCAAAAATAAAATAAACACAACCTCCTAAACCAGCAACAGTTAAAAAAGCAAAAAATCCTCCAAAGAATTTGACATTAAACTTCTCTTCCAGCCAAATTTCACTCAAATTAACGCCAATTGCTAATGCTAAAAATGGATAGATGGGCATCACATACCAGGGCAGTTTTGTACTCATAAATGAGATAGTCCCAAGGTAAATTACTGTGCCGATAATAATTAAACAACCCCAAGCAGTTTGACGTTTTCTCCAGGCTAAATATAACCCACCGGGCAAAAACAATAACCAAGGAAAACCATATTTAAGTATTTCGATTAAATAATACCAAATAGGTCCACTATGACCTTCTACAGATTCCACCAGTCGCGCAAAAGTTTGGGATTGAAAATTTGTTTGTAAGAAATTCTCTCCATAATGTTGCCATTGGGCAATATACCAAGCAATTGGGAAAGTATTTCCTAATAATATTCCCAGCCATAAATATAAACTTTTCCATAAATCCAACTGTCTATTTGCTATTATAAATAAACCAGCAATTCCCCCCAATAGCAAAACTATCATGCCCTTGGTAAGAGTAATTAATCCTAAACTCAAGCCAATTCCTAAAGCATAAATTCGTTTTTCCCGTGATTTTAAAATACACAATAACAACAACAAAAAAAATGTAATAACTGCACCATCCAACATTGCTAATCTGCCATGACGAACTACGGGTAACATGGTCATGTAAACTAAAGCAGTAAACAATGCTGGTAAACTTTGATTAAAAACTAAATTTCCTATTGAGTAAAGTAAAGGTACACCCAACGCAGTTAATATTGCGCTTGGTAAGCGTGTTGTCCACTCATTTACACCTCCCAAGGAATAAGCAACAGCAATTAACCAGTGTATTAAAGGTGGTTTATTATGATATGGTTCACCTCCTAAAGTGGGATAAAGCCAAACCATTTTATCAATTGGGTTACGGTAAATTTCACGCGCTACCTGGGCAATAGTACCCTCATCCCAATCTCGTAAAGGTAAATTTCCTAAACATATTAACCACAGAAATAAGGATGTAAATAATAATCCTAATAACCAGTATTTATTCCTCATATTTATCAATTGATTAATGGTAGGAATTTCATGATATTTGTCACTGTTCTTAATGTTTTTAATTCTGGTATATCTGGTTTAATTTTTTCAGCTATAGCTAATGGTTTTTTAGCTAATCTTGGTTGGAAGCTATATAATTGGACAAAGGCTAAATAAGTCCATACATAAGGATTTTGACTATCATATTTAGTTAATTCTATTAAATTCTGAATTAATTCTGGTTCTTTGCGTTGTAAAAGTTGTGATAAAACTAGAGTATAACGCCAATTGAGATTATTTGGTTCAGTTTGTAGGTAATAATTAGCTGCAAATTCAATTTGTTTTAAATAATCTTGCGTCGGATCATATTGATTCAAATTATCTATCTGCTCAAATATATTTTCTAATTTACCATTTTGTAATTCCGGTGCTAATTGGGAGATACGAGAAACTAAATCTAAAGGTGGTGATTTTTCGATGTTTCCTTGATCTGTCACATTGACGATTACATTAGCTTTATTTAAAGGTGTAGTTTTGCCATTTCTTCTATCTAAATAAAGTGCAGATAGTTGATATTTACCTAAAGGTAAGGTTTTAGGAATAAATGTAGATAAATTCTCAGTTACTCTAAAAGTTTCTTGGGGATGACATTTTAAACCACAGTATAAATCTCCCAAACCAATGGCATGATCATGATACCATGACCCTTGCTGATTTTGCCATTTTAATAGTAATAAGCCATTTTGCAATTCATCCCATTTACCTGTGATTTGATAAGTTACAGGATTATTTTTTTCTCGAATTAATTTCTGGGATATTTGCACTTTCTCTAAAATAACTGGTTCAGCACTGGAATTTAACTTCTCAACTAGTACAACGGGATTTTTACGATGATATAATCTTAATTTATCATTATTTGGTAATTCCCAATCAGCCTGTAATTGTAAATCAGAATCAGATTCAACTAAATATTTTAATTTGCGTTTAACTTCTCCTTTTTCTCCTGGTTGTTCTGGTTCATTCTCTCTGGTGATATACCAAGAAAAATACTGCAAATCTTGATTGACATCAGCGAGGTTTGTGGTTAATTTTCTCCCATGTACACGAAAATCTGCTAATTTACCGTAATAATCTAAAGTAAATTCGTTTATTTGGGATGAAGAAACGGGAATTATCCCTAAAGTGGAGCGTAAATAAGGAGTTGTTTGGTTAATTTCCTCTATCAATTGAGAAACTGGATATTTCTTAGCGTCATCATTCGGTAAATGCTTTCCTCCCCATGCTTGTATTAAGGGTAAAGGAAACAAGTTATTCAGTAAAAATATGACACTTAATCCTAAAGTTGCTAACCTCAGTTGATCAAAATTGATATTTTCTATCAAATGGAAAAAATGAGCTAATATTAAGCTAATTACAGGAAAACAAGGAAGAATAAATCTAATATCTTTATTTGTCCCCAGGGAACAAAGTATATAACTGCTGGCTAGGGAAATTAATAACCAAATTAAACCAGAGTTTTGCCAACTATTTTTGATTGCAGCTTGAGAAAATTTCTGTTTAATTAGATAAACAAATAAAATCCCTAAACTCGCACATAATATGGGTAAACCCACCGTTTCTGGTACAAGCTGGGGATAATATAACCATCCAGCGATAGTGGTAGCAGTAGGATCACCTTCTCGTTTTCCCACACTGTTAGCGTGTAAAGCAGAAGTGATAATAGTTAGCCAATTGACATTATACCAAGAACCACAAATTAACCAAGTGCAAATTAAAGCTAAACCTGATTGAATTAGTTTAATAAAACTCCGGTTTTTGATGAGGATAATTAATGTCCATATACCAGGAATTAATATAAAAATAAATCCTGTGGGTTTTGCTAACATGATTAACCCTATTCCGAATCCCAAGCTGATAGTTAATAACCATGATGCACAACCAGTATCGCTATCTTTCCAAATAGTTAAAGTTGTGAATGTGAAGATGACGACTGCTGTTAAACCATAATCTAATAAATAATCTGTTCTGACAATTCCCAAAATCGGAAATAATGTACAAAACAAGCTGGCAGTTATACCGATTTGGCGATTAAATAAATATTTACCAAGATGATATACTGACAAAATAATGATAGCTGTATATAATAAATTGACTAAACTAGCTTGGTCGTAGCCCTTGCCAAAGACAAACAAAAAGGGTACTGTGCAAATATATACAAAAGGAGCGCGATAACTAGGAGTTAATTGCCATAGAGATAACCACCAATCACCTGAGAAAAAAGTAAAATTATCAAATAAATTATAAAAAATGCGATAATGACTTAATGCTCCTGTTAAATGTGCGCTTTGATCATGGGCTGGAATAGAATCATCTAAGAAAAACCAAGTTCTATCTATAACTAATGCAAAGAACCAAATTATGAATAGGATGAAATAATCTTTTGGGAATTTCAACTAATGGAAATAATGCATATTTATAGTAACGAGAAATTTGACCAATTGGAATTATCTGCTGAGAAAAAATTCTACCTTAATAACAAAGTTTTAACTGGATATCTTTGTTGTGAATTTAAGATTAACAACTTTATACCCAATAATCAATAACTGTGAATCAAACCATCTACTCCTTAGTTATCCCCATTTACAACGAAGAAGAAAATATCAGAGAAATGTATAGCCGTCTCACTAATGTCATGGAACAACTAGACGGTGAAACTGAACTGATTTTAATTGATGATGGTAGCCGCGATCGCTCTTTGAGTATGATGCGCGAATTACATCATCATGATAGTCGAGTGCGTTACCTGAGTCTAGCGAGAAATTTTGGCCATCAAGTCGCAGTCACAGCAGGTTTAAACTTTGTCCAAGGTAAAAGCATCATTGTCATGGATGCCGACTTACAAGATCCACCAGAATTAATCTTCTCAATGATTGACAAATGGCATGAAGGATACCAAGTAGTTTATGCCCAGCGCAGATCACGTCAACAAGAAACATGGCTAAAACGCTTCACTGCGTATCTTTTTTATCGCATTTTGCGGCGCTTGGCCAAAGTTGACATCCCTGTGGATACAGGAGATTTTTGTCTCATGGATAGACAAGTAGTAGATATCCTCAATACCATGCCAGAACGCAACCGCTATATCCGTGGTTTACGTGCTTGGGTAGGTTTCCGACAAACATCGGTACTTTTTGAAAGAAGTCCCCGTTTTGCAGGCGATGTAAAATATACTTTCGGTAAGTCTCTATCCTTAGCCATTGATGGTATTATTTCCTTTTCCAGAGTTCCCCTCAGACTAGCGACTTATCTAGGTCTTTTATCAGCCGCTATTGCCTTAATTATGATGTTATTAGTGCTTTATTGGCGGATATTTACACCCGTATCTAACTTAATCGGCTACACATTAATTACAATTGCCATGTTTTTCTTAGGTTCTGTGCAGTTAATTTGTATGGGCATTTTAGGTGAATATATTGGGCGGATATACGAAGAAGTTAAAGGTCGTCCTCTTTATACAGTCAAGGAAACCGGAGGTTTTACAAAAAGTTGATATTTTTAGTTTTTGTTGTTGAGCAAAAAATCCGAATTTAAATACTCAGGTAATATTCAGTGTCTCCACCAGAATTTAGTTTACTGTTATTCTCAGTCCTTATCAGTGTAGCTGGACAGTTTTTATTAAAAATGGGAGCGATCAAATTAGGTAAAGTTCATGCCGGGAACTTTCTGAATCTGATCCTCAACATTATCACCATACCGGAACTGTTATTAGGACTAACCTGTTATGGTATTGGTGCTGTAGCCTACATTCTTCTACTTACCAGAGTAAATCTGAGCGTTGCTGCTCCTGCTGTATCAGTTGGTTATATCTTTTCTGTATTACTGGGTTACTTTATTTTAAAAGAACCTATTCCTCTCATCCGTCTTGTAGGATTAAGCTTGATTGTAACAGGAGTAATATTAGTAGTCTGGAAAAAATAACGTAACCATTCAGCTATCAGCAGTCAGCTAAAACTGCTTCTCAGGCTAAGTTTAACTAATTTTTAAGGGAGACTGATAACAAAATCAATTCCTCATTCCTCGCTAAAAATGCTCATAAATTCCAGATCATAGCTGTTCGCGTAGCGTGTACAAAACCTTGCACCAAAAGGGTTTTACTGCTGACTGCTGACCGCTGACTGCTGAAAGCTACTGTAATTATGTTGACCTAGTTACACATCCTAATTATTGACATAAAAAATTATTTTCCCTACTCTTGAGAAGAGTATCTACCTTAACGACTAACTATGGCTTAAACATGGCAAACTATCAGCAGTTGTTTTTTTGTCTATTTGTTTCATAGATTTTCTCAAACAACTATATGCAGCTAAAAAATTTAATTTTTTCTTCAAAATGAATGAACAAGTTTCAGCAGTAAAATATACATTAGCAGTAATGTTACTGATAGATTGTGCCGTTATTTGAGAGTAGATACTCTATTCTTTTTGGCTATTTATGTGGAATAATCATTGACTTGTTATCCTACTGTGTTGACAAAAGTACAAAAGTCAGAGATTCATTACTTAAGGGGTTAACTGAATGCTAAATACTCATGTTTTAGGCAAATAAGTATAATTTTATCGCCTAGAATTCGTAATTTCTGTAAATTTGTATCGCCATTTTCATGATTACCAATAAATCTTGAGTATCTAATATCTAGACAAAATGTGTTATAACCTACCGTCAGAAACATGACTGATGGTTCAACCCTTGAAGGAGCTATGTAGTGGAACACAATAAGTCGTTTTTTTGGACGCAGGGACTATTAATTGCATTACTTTGCTTGACCGGTACTGTAGGCATTGGTTTTATGATGCTGGTTAAGCCAAATATATCTGACGCACAAGGTCAGCAAAATATCAATATCAATGATATCGCTGCTAAAGTAGGCACTCAACAGCGAATTGAAGAACTTAAGACAACAATGCTCACCAGTTGGCAGCTAGAAGCACAAGCAAAGGGAGTTGCCCCTGATGTGCCACCACGCTTTCAAGGTGCAACAATTAAGTCCGCAACACTTTCTCCAAATCAAAAAGTTATTGCCCTCACCTTTGATGATGGTCCTTGGCCTAAAAGTACAGCGCAAATTCTTGATATTCTCAAAAAAAATAATATTAAAGGCACATTTTTTGTTCTTGGGCAAAATGTAAAGAATTATCCTGATCTAACTAAGCGAATAGTTGCGGAAGGTCACACCATTGCTAATCATACTTGGCATCATTGGTATCATCACATGAACCCACAAACGGCAGCTTATGAAGTTGCCAATACTACAGACATTATTTTTAAAACTACAGGTGTGAAAACCAGTTTGTTCCGTCCACCAGGTGGCAATATGAAAAATGGAGTAGCAACTTATGCTCGAAATAATAAGTATGCCATCATTATGTGGTCTTCTGACTCAATAGACTACTCTCGTCCTGGTGTACCCAGATTAATTAACAATATATTCCGGGAAGCAAAACCTGGTGGAATTGTGTTAATGCATGATGGTGGAGGCGATCGCTCTCACACCATTAAAGCCTTACCAGAAGTTATCAACAGATTCCGCAAACAGGGCTATCAGTTTGTCACGATTCCAGAAATGCTGGAAATGCAAGACAAGAACCAAGCATTAATAGCTAAGAAGAAATAGTTATAGGGAACAGGTGGCAGGGTGCAGGGGGAGAAAAATTAATTCTTTCTTCTTACTCCTGATAGCGCAGCGTGGCGTTAGCCATACTCCTGAACCCTAAGCTGCAACTTCCGCCATTTCAATAATGCGCCCTTCGTAGTCTTTCACCAGAAAATTCAAAGGCTTTTGGTTGCGAATCTTGAACTTCAAGCCCCGCGTTTCCACACGCATTAAAATCAACTCCAAACAGTCATGGTCAAAACAAACATGGCGTTGCTGATTTTTAGTACCTAAACTTGCACCAGTAATGATGTGCAGTTGAGTATTTTTCTTTAATTGATACCATAGTCCATCATTGGCATTATTCATGGTTCTGTTAGACCAACTGGGACTAGTGGACATATAAAGCGGGTCTATACCTGTAGCACCAATGGTTTGTTCGTAGTTGTAGTAATAGTGCAAAGGTACTTCTGCTGCTGGCAAATCTAGTAAACCTTCATACAGCTGTCGGGCAATTTCCAAGTCCGACACCATAACAGTGTATACTTTGGGGGCGCTGGTTAGAAACATCCACATTGCACCAGCATAGGCCGCCAACAGCATAATCATAATGCCTTGGGTAGAAAAAAGGCTATCCAAAGGCAGGGAAGGTAAAAAAGAACCTAAAGTAAACGGACTAAGCAGGAAAGGTATCAAATTAGCTGCTATAACCATGAATAAACAAAGATTGTATAAAGGAGCCGCTTTTAGTATTGTCGATAAAGACTAGCATACAGTCATCTTCTTTAGTTTATCTCAGGAACAGGGAACTCTTAACAGGGAACAGGGAATAGAGAATTGGTTGAAAAATCAATTAAAAATTAAAAACTACTGCCTCCTGCCTTCTGCCTTCTGTCTTCTACCTTCTACCTTCTGCCTTCTGCCTTCTACCTTCTACCTTCTGCCTTCTGCCTTCTGCCTTCTACCTTCTACCTTCTGCCTTCTGCCTTCTGCCTTCTACCTTCTGCCTTCTACCTTCTGCCTCCTGCCTCCAATCACCCATTAACCTGTATATTTTAACCACTACTATATTGAATGAAGGCTTGTGCAAATACCTTCTTTTCCTGAAGCTAATCATCCTCTAGTAAAGTCGCTGTTTCATCACAGTGACCAAGAACTGCTGAATCTGCTTAGGCGCTATCCCGATAGTGGCAAATACTTTACCGTCATTTTTTGCCGCTATAGCCCCATAGTTTACACCTTGATTCAACATTCGGCGCGATCGCCTGTCCAGGCCGATTATTTATTTGCTCTGACTTGGCGACATATTTACTATGAACTCGGTGGACTCTATTTAATTGACCCGGAAACAGGTAAGGAAATCTTAACCCTGCAAAACTGGTTAATCAACATGACTGCTTTCTGTATTAATGAAATTAAACTACCACCGACAGAAGCAATTCACTATTCTCTGCAATCAACTTCACCTCCCTTATGGTGTTATTTAGAACAGGCACTAGACCAACTACCAGCAGTATTGCGCTTAATAGTCTTGATGTCTCAAACTTTCCACTGGAGCGAAACTAGAATTGCTGCCTATCTGCAAGCTGAAGGTGAAAAAATTTCTCCTGACGAAGTAGCTAATTTTCTCCAAGAAGGTTATCGTATGCTAGAAGACAAATTACCTGCTGATATTCGCGCTATTTACTTACGTGAAGATACCGCCTAAACTGAACTTAGGGATCAACGGGAAATTACCTCTTTTGCACCTAACAATAAAACCACAATAAACCCATTTGCTCAGGCATTTTTTTAAAGCAAAAATTTTACGGGTAAATGTTATGAAACAACCGCATTTTTTATCTAATTCTACTATTCTTAATTTACCTTTTTATGGGATTTTACAGCAAGTTGGTAAATTTAAACAGAGTGCTGCTTACGCTCTATTATGTACTATTTTTTTCATGCCTACTGCGGCTCATGCTATTGATATTACCAAACAAATTCATAGTCCTTTAAATCATCCTATTGGTAGGCAATTAAATGTCAAACCTACCAGAGAAGAAGCTGATAGATTACTCCGTCTTAGTAAACAACAATATGCCTCCGGTTCTGTAGAAAAAACCATTGAATCTGGATTACAAGCACTAGAAATTTATCACTCCCTGGGTGACATGAAAGCACAGGGTTTAACCTATGATTTACTCGCCGGTGCTTATCTGCAATTAGGTAATCTCAAAGATGCTGAAGATGCTATTCGTCGTCGTTTAGGTATAGCTCGTGATGACAAAGACTTTCAAAATCAGATTTTTGCCCTCAATAATTTAGCAACAGTGCTGTTGCAAAAAGGCGAACCAAAAGCCGCAGGAGAAACACTTCAAGATGCTCTGGTGATTGCCCGCAATCTTGACAATATTGAAGGACAAGGGCTTTCTTTGAGTAATTTAAGTTTGGTATATACAAGATTAGGTGATTATAATCAAGCCATAAAATTAGCGGAAACTGCGTTATTTTTCCGCCGCCAAATAGGTGATGTGCTGGGAGAAATAAATACTCTCAATAACTTAGGTGATGCTTATTTAATGGCAGGAGATTATGAAAATACCATCAGTGTTTATGGAACAGCAATGCGGTTAGCAAAAATCAATTTTGATCGTCCTGACCAATTACGAGCAATTGATGGTTTAGTAACTGCTCATAATGCAGTTGGTCGTTATGAACGGTCTTTAGATTTACTAGATCAAAGATTGGCGATCGCTAAATTCTTAGATAATCCCAGGGAAGAACTAAAATATTTAGTATCTGCCGGTGAAATTTATGAAAAAATCCGGGATTATGGTAAAGCACGTAATTTTTATCAACAGGCACTTTCACTAGCACGAAAATTAGATGACATTAAACAAGAAGCGAAATTGATCTATATTCTCAATGAATTGAAAGGACGGTAATGTTCAGTAATTTTCAGTTATCAGTTATCAGTTATCAGTTGCAGAAGGCAGAGGTAAGAGTAAAAATTTCTTCCCTATTACCTATTCCCTATTCCTAATAACTAATTCAAAAACACTGCACCATTTGATTGAATACTCATTGCACCTCTATCCTGGTTAACATCCGTTGTTTCTTGCAATGTTACTTCTAAAGTTCCTTGTTCTCCAGCTGCTTTAGGTGTCACCCTCAAAAGTCCACGGTCTTCCCGTTGGAATGTAACTGTTACAGGTGTGCTTAACCCTCGTAGTGTTACATCTGATTTACCTTCTAATATGCGTGGCGCTGTATCACCAATCACTTGATAAGTGACTTTTGCCCCTGTATTATTGATAAGCTTGATATTTGCTTTGCCATTTGATAGGGCAATTCTCGCACTGGGGTTTTGTCTTTGTTCCGGTGCGGGTGGTTGTAAGCTGCTGCTGGGTGAGGGAAGAGTTGGTACAATTTGTGCGTTATCTCCTGACTGAGACCCGCGTTGAGAACGATTATAAGGTGATTCCTGAAAAATTCCGGGATTGGGATTCAGTGCTGAGGGTGAGGGTGCTTCACCACCAACACCTAAATTTCGCTGGTATGGTGATGGTGTAGCAGGAACTGGTAGCAACCCAAGTTGCATGAGTATGAGTGTCAAATCATTAGGAGGACAAATTGCGGGAACTATTACCTTAATATTGTATGGTTCTTCATAAAAAATACCGGGACAAGGATTAACTTTGGAAGTTGTTTGTTGTGCTAAAACAGCTTGGGGGATGACTGGTAAACTCATCAATAACCCACTACAAACAGTTCCAAATAATTGCATATATTTAGGAAAATTCATTATTTTTGCTCCTTGCAAAATATAAAAGAAGGCAATAGGCAATAGGCAATAGGGAATATGTTTTTCTTCCCCTACACCCCTACACCCCTACAC
>NZ_LUFH02000254.1 GCF_001586785.1 Sphaerospermopsis aphanizomenoides BCCUSP55 | reverse complement strand
ACAACATCTTGATGCACCCCTTCCATATGTTAGGTGTAGCTGGTGTATTCGGTGGTAGCTTGTTCTCTGCAATGCACGGTTCTTTGGTTACTTCCTCCTTGGTTCGTGAAACAACCGAAAACGAATCACAAAACTACGGTTACAAATTCGGTCAAGAAGAAGAAACCTACAACATCGTTGCTGCACACGGTTACTTCGGTCGCTTAATCTTCCAATACGCTTCCTTCAACAACAGCCGTTCTCTACACTTCTTCC
>NZ_LUFH02000253.1 GCF_001586785.1 Sphaerospermopsis aphanizomenoides BCCUSP55 | reverse complement strand
CACCTTTCCCTCGCGGTACTTGTTCTCTATCGGTCACACAGTAGTATTTAGCCTTACGAGATGGTCCTCGCTGATTCATACGGGATTCCTCGTGCCCCGTACTACTCGGGATTCAGCTACTATCCTTTAACTTTCGACTACAGGACTTTCACCTCCTCTGGTGCAGTATTTAGCTGCTTCGTCTAGTCTCTGGGATTCGATATCGCTGTCCCACTACCCCAACAGGTAAACCCGTTGGTTTAGGCTCTTCCCCTT
>NZ_LUFH02000252.1 GCF_001586785.1 Sphaerospermopsis aphanizomenoides BCCUSP55 | reverse complement strand
CACCTTTCCCTCGCGGTACTTGTTCTCTATCGGTCACACAGTAGTATTTAGCCTTACGAGATGGTCCTCGCTGATTCATACGGGATTCCTCGTGCCCCGTACTACTCGGGATTCAGCTACTATCCTTCAACTTTCGACTACAGGACTTTCACCTCCTCTGGTGCAGTATTTAGCTGCTTCGTCTAGTCTCTGGGATTCGATATCGCTGTCCCACTACCCCAACAGGTAAACCCGTTGGTTTAGGCTCTTCCCCTT
>NZ_LUFH02000251.1 GCF_001586785.1 Sphaerospermopsis aphanizomenoides BCCUSP55 | reverse complement strand
ACAAAAACTTTGTTACATGGAAAGTCGCCGCGAACATTTATGGCATTTGTTACAGATGGGGATGGGATTGAGCCGAGATCCCTGCAAAAACGGAAATAGAGGCTCAAAACCCTTGTCCTATATAGATTCTAGCGATTTGAAACCACAGGTTTATAAGAACGTCCACACATAGGACAAAACTTATACTTGAGAGACACCACCAACTCGCCGCAGTTAGCACAACTAGATCGTAACGACGTACCGCATAGATAACAAAACTTAGCCCTAACATTTGCCCACAAAGGGTCAGCAGCAGTCCCAGGATTCCAACATTGTGGACAAAACTTAACCCCTTGAACCAGAGAAACTTCCTCACCCTTAATCACAGCATCCAAATATTCTTGGGGGACAGCAAGAGCGATCGCCAAACCACCAAGAGTGCGGCGGTTAATTTTCAATGTCAAACCCCGTTCAATCTTCCCCACAGAACGAGAATGAATACCCGCAGCAG
>NZ_LUFH02000250.1 GCF_001586785.1 Sphaerospermopsis aphanizomenoides BCCUSP55 | reverse complement strand
GCAGCCAACTCAAACTGAGTCATCCCCCTTAACCTTCTCAAGCGTCCCACATAGTCAGCAAGAGATTCTTGGGGACGAGGAGTAGAAAAAGTATCCATAAAACAGTGTCTCTTTAATAAGCCAAAGATATATGATTAAGAAAGAAAAAACCTGAAGAAAAACACACAAATTAGAGTGAAACAGGCTGTAACCTTAGCCACCGTAGCCAAAGAATTTTTAGAACGTCCTGGACTAGCACCTAGTACCAGAGAAACATACCAACTCACACTCCTACCCCTACTCCAAGAATACGGAAGTTGGGAAATAGAAATTATCAGCAAACAAACATTAGTAGAGTATCTAAACAACCTCAATCATTTAAAATACACAACCCACCACAAGCATCAAGCAATACTGCAAAGCCTATTTAACTTCGCAGTAGAACAAGAGTATATAAAAATCAACCCCATCCGGGGACTAAAACAACGTCAACCAGAGCGAGAAAAAGGAGAACACAAAACCGATAACACCATCAGATACCTAACACCAGAACAACTCTCAATACTCTATCAAGCCGTAAAAGATGACCTGAGAATGAACGCCATAATTCACCTATTGCATCGCACAGGATGTAGAATAGGAGAGCTTTTAGCCCTAAACTTATCAGACATAGACATCAAAAACCAGAAATTCCAAGTATTAGGTAAAGGCAACAAACAACGAT
>NZ_LUFH02000249.1 GCF_001586785.1 Sphaerospermopsis aphanizomenoides BCCUSP55 | reverse complement strand
AGTTCACTAAATTATGCCAACTAGAGTAAGCATCAATTTCTATCCATTCATACTTCATAAATCGCCAGAGAATTTCGATTAAGTTTAGTTGAGGAGAGTAGGATGGCAGCCAGAATATTTGTAAATTCTTCTGATTCCATTCATTGATTTTAGCCTGGATTTTCTTGCTTGTATGAAATGATGCCTTATCCATAACCACGACAGTTTTTATTGAGAGGTTTTCTGCAAATTTATCTAGGCAAGATATAACAACTTCACTTGTGATTCTGCCTTCAAATATATAGGCATCTAATTCTTGGTTACGATTCATTAACCCCAGGATATTTAAACGTCGGCTACGGCTACTTTTGATGGGAATGTTTTCTCCTTTTTCTTGCCATCCATAAGGTACATAAGGTGTTAAACAAAACCCGCTTTCATCTAAATATCTTAAATCAATTTCTCCACGTTTTTCTTGTTCTTTTAGTTTGGTAATCTCTAACTGTTTTTCCTTGTATTCCAAGGGGTCTGGTTCTCCTGCTAATCCCCTTTTAAATCTTCTCCATGTCATTATTAAACTTCTCAATATCCTTTTTATTGTATCTTTACTAACTGTTATTCCCCATTCTTGCTTAATTTGTGCCAAGACTTTTTTTAAATCTTTAGGATAGAGTTTTACCCATGATTTTATTTTTTGCTTCTGTTCTTCATTAAAAGTTGGTTTTCTTCCTCTTCCTTTTTGATTATATAATCCTAATAATCTGTTATCTTCCCAATCGTTCATCCAGTTATATATAGTAACTCTAGTTACTTTAAAAATTTCTATTAATTCAGGAATTGTCACTCCTTTATAGCTTAATAAAATACAATGCGCTCTTTGTCTAACTTGAGAATGTACACTTTCTTTATATATTCTTTCTAGTAATTTGGCTGTATCAAAGTTCAAATCTCTAATAAATCGCATCTTTTTCTCTTTATTTT
>NZ_LUFH02000024.1:14292-69154 GCF_001586785.1 Sphaerospermopsis aphanizomenoides BCCUSP55 | reverse complement strand
AACGCTGCTTGTAATATAATTAAGTACAGGTTATAAAAATATGGGAAAAACCATTTCTGAAATTAATTAGTTGATCTAATGAATGATATATCGTATTAAAAGAAAGATCAAACCTATTTTCTTGAGTCTTGGCTCATTAACCAATAGCTGGAATATAGCCAAAAAAATTAGTTTTGGTTATATTGTAACACTTAGCCTAGTTGCTACAGGAACGATAAGCGGTTTACTGATTGCCAACCACTATGAAGAAACAGCCCAAAAGCAATTGTTCTTATCTTATCAGCAACAGTTACTGGTAAAAGATTTAAAAAATTCCATTAGCACGGTAAGGATGTATCCACAAAGATTAGTGAATGTAGTAGAGAATTATGTTTTGTTAGAGTATGAAAAAAATAGATTTACAAATGATATTAATCAAGTAAATAAACATTTATCTCAGCTAGAAAAATTTATCAAAGATAATCCTGATGCTTTAGTAGTAGATGATAAAGATTTTCTTCATTTGGTACAAAAATATAAAAATACTACACAATCATATACTGAAATAATCAAAACTTTTTGGCGTTCCATAGAAGTAAATAGTTTACAATATCAAACAAATAATGCTACTCAGTCACTGCTGATCATTTTGCTGAATGAACAAGAATATCTCAAGCTCAATATAAAATTTGAGGAACTGGCAAATGAGCTAAATATTATTATCAAAAGTGCTGATATTCAAAGATACGAGGCAAATGTTGGCTTTGATAAAGCAAGAAGGTTACGAGTGAAAATTATTACTATTAGTATATTAATTTCGTCTGTAATAGCAGCTATTCTTGCATTTTTGACTACTAAATTAATTACTCGTCCCCTACAAGCAGTGACTAATACTGCAAGAAAAATTACTCAAGAATCAGATTTTCAACTGAGAACTAATGTTAATAGTAATGACGAAGTAGGGACATTAGCAACATCTCTAAATTGCTTGGTGGAATGGGTGGGAGATTATACCCAAGAACTAGAATTAGCTCGCAAAAATTTAGAACAACGAGTAGAAGAAAGAACTCAAGAACTGCGACAAGCACAACGATCTTTAGAAAAAAGAGTAAAAGCAAGAACTCAAGAACTACAACAAGCATTGCAAGATTTAAAAAATACCCAAGCGCAATTAATTCAAACGGAAAAAATGTCTTCTCTGGGTGAAATGGTAGCTGGGATAGCTCATGAAATTAACAATCCTGTAAATTTTATTTATGGCAATGTTCAATACGCAGAAAAATATTTACAAGATTTGGTTGATTTATTAAAGTTGTATCAAGAACAATACACTGACCAAAATGAAATAATTGAAGAGAAAATTACAGAAATTGACTTACCATTTCTGACTGAAGATTTGGCAAAAATGTTGTTATCTATGAAAGTAGGCGCTCAACGGATCAGGGAAATTGTGTTGTCTTTGCGTAACTTCTCCCGGTTAGATGAAGCGGAAATGAAGGATGTAGATATTCATGAAGGAATTGATAACACCTTATTGATTTTAAATCATCGACTCACTCCAGAAATTAAAGTTACGAAAAAATATGGATATTTGCCTTTAATTGATTGTTATCCAGCCCAACTGAATCAAGTGTTTATGAATATAATTAGTAATGCGATAGATGCTTTACTAGAATGCAAAGATAAAGCTAATCAAGAAATAGTTATAGAGACATCAAAAGTTGATGATCACTGTATTAAAGTAGGAATTAAAGATAATGGTTTAGGAATTATACCCGAAATTATCAATAAGTTGTTTGATCCTTTTTTCACAACTAAGCCTGTAGGTCAAGGTACTGGTTTAGGGTTGAGTATTTGTTATCAAATAATTGAAAAACATGAGGGGAAAATAGAGGTAAATTCGGAAGTTGGGCAGGGAACAGAGTTTACAATTAAGCTACCCATAAAACAGCAAAGTATTAGCAGTCAGGATTTGGTGGTTAGCAGTCAGCAGTCAGTGATATAGCAGGTGATAGATGAAAGTATGGAAAGTATTTTGGTGTATGTGTTTTAGTCTGCAAAAAGCTGCTGCTGAATGCTGAATGCTAATAATTGAATGGTTAGAAACTACCTACTATCATTCCGGCTAAAATTAAAAATCCAATCCAGACATTTTTACGAAACATTTCACCATAAGCAGGGTTAGGTAGTTCTGGGTTTCTTAAGCGGATAAATTGCCAAATCCATCCACAAGCAGAAATGATTAAGGCAATCCAAAAAAATCCATTAAGATTAACTAAGACACCTTCTCCAACTAAGAGAATGATAGTTCCAGCGAAGAAAATACCAATGGCTGTAGGAGCATATTTACCAAAGAAGAGGGCGCTAGAATTCACACCGATGCGTTGGTCATCTTGGCGATCGCTCATGGCATAAATTGTATCAAATCCCAATGTCCAGAGAACAGTTGCACCCCAAAGTAACCAAGTAGGTGCAGAAATGTTTTGAGTCACAGCACTCCAGCTAATCAAAACCGCAAACCCCCAAGCGATGGAAAGCACCAATTGAGGTATAGGAAATACCCGTTTTGCCCCTGGATACAGTAAAATTACGGGTACTGCGGCTACGGATAACCAGAAGCTCAAGGGGTTAAGATAGAAGGCAAGAACTGCTGCACAGGCTAAGGCAACTATACCAACCACAATACCAACTTTCAGGGAAAGGGCGCGGGAAGCAAGGGGACGATCGCGTGTTCTCTCTACTTGTGGATCTATGTCCCGATCCCATAAATCATTAACTACACAACCTGCGGCACTGGTGGCCAGAGTACCTAAGATAATGACTCCCACTAGGGGTAAAGGTGGTTTACCAGCAGCTGCCAAAAATACAGCCCATAGTGCAGGAATCATCAAAATTAATCTACCTTCTGGTTTATGCCAGCGTAAAAGGCGGATAATTACCAGCCATAATGGTTCTTGCTTGCTTTCTGGTGTATTGAGCATTTTTAAGGAATTCACATATCTTCACATATATAGAATATCGTTATTTGCTAACTGTACATACAGGGAGCAACCAAATTTTGTAAACACACTCAGTAATGAAGCAAAAACTCTTTTTAACTATTGTTTAGTTGATGCTGCTTACACATCGACGAAGGTGATAGTTTTGGATACAAATCATTGACTTTAATAGTTAATGGTTAATTAACCTGAGAACTCCATAGATTGCAAGTAACAGGTATTAAGTGCCGATCAAACCGACACACCAGCTTTGACCATCCATTGTTAAGAGAGAGAAACGTAAATGCTTAATTTAGTTTCAGCTGACTGGGAGAAGATACCAACTCAACCAGTTCAGCAAAATCGGATTATTGCTTCCATTGATATCGGTACTAATTCTTTGCACATGGTAGTAGTCAAAATTGAAGCGACCCTACCAGCATTTACAATGATCGCTAGAGAAAAAGAAACGGTAAGATTAGGCGATCGCAATGTGGAAACAGGGGAATTAAAACCAGAAATCATCAAAAAAGCGATCGCTTGTTTGGGACGTTTTCAAGAACTTGCTAAAAGCCTAGAAGCAGAAAGCATTATCGCCGTAGCAACTAGCGCCGTCCGCGAAGCCCCTAATGGTCTGGAATTTCTACACAGAGTTGAAACAGAAATTGGCTTAAGCGTAGACTTAATTTCTGGTCAAGAAGAAGCGCGACGCATTTATTTGGGTGTGTTATCGGGGATGGAATTTCATAACCAACCCCACATCATTATTGACATTGGTGGTGGTTCTACCGAATTAATTTTAGGTGACTCTCAAGAACCCCGCAGTCTTACTAGTACGAAGGTAGGTGCAGTGCGACTGACTGGAGAATTTATTACCACTGATCCTATCAGTAATACTGAATTTCAATACTTGCAAGCTTATGCACGGGGGATGTTAGAACGTTCTGTAGAAGATGTGCTTTCTAAACTCCAAACCAGTGAATCTCCCAAGTTAGTAGGAACATCTGGAACTATTGAAACCATCGCCACTATTCATGCTAAGGAAAAAATGGGTTTTGTTCCTTCTACCCTCAATGGTTATCAATTTACTCTTCAAGACCTGCGGACATGGGTAACTCGGTTGCGACGCATGAACAATATAGAACGGGCGGCCATTTCCGGAATGCCAGAGAAGCGGTCAGAAGTAATACTATCGGGGGCAGTGATATTACAGGAAGCTATGACCCTGTTGGGTGTGGAGACAATTACGCTTTGTGAACGGTCTTTGCGGGAAGGTGTAATTGTAGATTGGATGCTGACACATGGTTTAATTGACAACAGACTGCGCTACCAAAGTTCAATTAGAGAACGTAATGTTCTTAAAATTGCCAAGAAATACCACATTAACTTAGAACATAGTGATCGCGTGGCAGCATTTGCACTGAGTTTATTTGATCAAACCCAAGGAAAACTACATCATTGGGGTCAACAGGAAAGACAATTACTGTGGGCTGCTGCCATTTTACACAACTGTGGTCACTACGTCAGTCATTCTGCACACCACAAGCATTCATACTATTTAATTAGAAATGGGGAATTACTTGGTTATAACGAAACCGAGATTGAAATCATTGCGAATTTAGCCCGTTATCACCGCAAATCACCACCTAAGAAAAAACACGAAAACTATCGCAATTTATTGCATAAAGAACATCGACAAATGGTATGTCAACTGAGTGCAATTTTAAGATTAGCAGTAGCTTTAGATAGAAGGCAAATCGGGGCAGTATCTTGTGTACAGTGTGAATATCTTCCCCAGGTGCGTGAATTTAAGATGTTAATTTTTGCTGCTAATCTAGGTGATGATTGTGCTTTAGAATTGTGGAATTTAGATTATAAAAAAGGAGTGTTTGAAGAAGAATTGGGAGTGAAAGTGATAGTAAAGTTAGTCAATACTGGCAGCGTAGATTTTTCTTAGTTGTTAGGGTGCGTTAAATCAGTTAGCGCACCTTGCTTTTACCTTATTTAATCAAATATTGTTAATTATCATGTTATAATTAGTATAGAATTAAAAGAGTAAAAATATCATGATTTTAGATGTAAAAAATGCTCTTTCCAGAATTGCACCCAAATTAACTTATGATGTCCTGATTGAAAATCAAGAAGATGGCACGATTAAAGCTACATTATTAAGTTTACCAGAATGTCAAGGTTTAGGTGCTACTAAAGAAGAAGCCTTAAATAATCTGATTCAACTTTTCCAAGCGAGAAAACCAGAAATAGTAACTTTAGAAATCGAACCACCTCAAACAGAACATCCTTGGATGAGATTTGCAGGAATGCACAAGAATAATCCTCTTGTTGATGAAGTAATTGCTTCTATGGAAGAAGAACGCAATGCACTTGATTTGCAAATTCAGGAAAGTCATACAAAACTTATTAATGAAATAGAGGAAGAACTTGGAGAACTAAGTACCGAGCCACTAATGTGTTTGATTCATTTAAGACATCGTAATCAATCCATTAAATCAAATGATGCGGAGAATAATTTATAGTGGCGAAATTATATATTCTAGATACAGATCATGTCTCACTTTTCCAAAATGGCAACCCAAGAGTAGCACAGCGTATAAGCCAAAAGAAACCGGAAAATTTAGCCGTAACTGTGATTACATTCGAGGAGAAAATAAAAGGATGGCTGAATGAAATCAATAAGAGCAATAATGAACCTTTTAAACCTAACAGCAAATTGATATGGGGCTATAAAGGTTTGATAGATGAAATAGAGTTTTTTAAGAATATTCAATTATTAGCTTTTGATAATGATGCCTATGAAACGTATCAATTGTTAGTTTTTCAAAAACTTAAACGTATAGGTGCGCGGGATTTACGTATTGCAGCTATTACAAAATCTGTTAAGGGAATTTTAGTAACTCGTAACTGGAAAGATTTTGAAAATGTTCCAGGGTTATTGCTAGAAGATTGGACTATATGATACTTTGTGCAAAGTCTAAATAGGCTTATTGGTTTATAGTTAAAAACTTGAAAGAAATATTATTACCTTCCCAGTATTCCTTTGCTGAATTTAAAATATCTAATGCTATTTGGTATTGCGTCGGTTCTGCTTGAGCAAAGATATCAGCATGATCATATAATATCACATATCTTTGAGCCGGACACCATGTTAAATCGGTGATACATTCATCAAAAGCATCCCAGTTATTGCCGAAGTATGCAGGAAATTCCATTGCTTCAGCAGCTTGTGTTAAAAATGTTTGTTTGTTGTTGATTTTTTTACCATTCAGATAGAAAACTTTTGTTCTTGGTTCTGCGGCTATTTGGTCCACTGTTTGATGGTTGTTTTGTTTATTGTCTGTTGATAAAACATTAAAAAAATTATTCATAATATTCCTCTATTGATTTTTTCTGAGTATTTCCTTAGCTTTTTCGTTTCCTAACCTAGCAGATTCTCGTAAATCTTCCATTCCTTGATTCCTGTTTCCCAATTTAAAATGAACTCTACTCCTTGTAAAATAGGCTGTGTTATTACTTGAATTTATTTCAATTGCCTGATTACAGTCACCTAATGCCTGACTATAAAATTTTAGTTTTAAATTTGCATAACAACGAATTCTGTACTCTTGATCAATCTTGAGATTGATAAAAGTTTGCCTAATTAACATTTTACTTATACTTCCATAGCCTGATCTACGAATAGCCAAAAATACAATAGTATCTGCATTTCCACGTATTAAGTTAGACACTTCTGTAGAAGTCATCCTTGATGTTGATTTACCATCCACTTCCAATATTTGATCACCGATTTGAAGATTTTCTGATGCTGCTGGAGAGTTATCAACTATATCAGTAATTGTTGGTATTTTAGTTTTTTCATTAATTTCAAATGAAATACCAATACCTGTTATATATTTCTCAATTTGACTATTTGCTATCTCTCTTAATTCAGATTGAGTCAATTCCTGGGAATCATTTTGAGTTAATTTTGTCATTTCGTGTGGTACAGAATTAAAATTGTTAGAGTTATAAAATAGATAGACTACAAACAGAATTAGTAAAAGAACTAATATCATAGTTTCTCTATAGCGAAGAATAGCTCTATTTATGTAAGCTTCCCTATATTTAGGATTAATCTTGAGAGCTTGGTTGTAATCATCTATTGCCCCTTGTCTATCTCGTAATACAGAACGTGCAATCGCTCGGTTGTGATAGGCAAAAGCAAGATTCGGATCAATATGTAAAGCTTGGTTGTAATCATCTACTGCCCCTCGCTTATCTCCCAAATGATAACGGGCAAGCCCACGGTTATTGTATGCAGCAACATTGTTGGGATCAATACGCAAAGCTTGGGTATAATCATCTATCGCGCCTTGGTTGTCATCCAAATCATAACGGGCAAGCCCTCGATTTATGTAAGCAAGAACATACTTGGGATCAATATTGATGGCTTGGTTGTAATCATTTATTGCCTTTCGCTTATCTCCCAAGTCATAATAGGCAAGTCCCCTTCCGTTGTAAGCATGGACATGGTGAGGATCAATTTTGAGAGCTTTATTATAATCATCTATTGCCCCTTTTTTGTCTCCTAAATCATGGCGAACACGCCCCCTTCCGTAGTAAGCATAGATATAATTAGGATCAATTTTGAGAGCTTGGTTGTAATCATCTATTGCCCCTTTTTTGTCTCCTAAATCATAACGAGCATTTCCCCTGTTGTGGTAAGCATGGACAAAGTTAGGATTAATCTTGAGAGCTTGGTTATAGTAATCTATAGCTCCTTGCTTATCTACCGAATTATAACGGGCTACTCCTGAATTGATATAGTAATCAGCATCTTTATTTTTGTAAGAGGTCTGGTTTCCAGGAAAAATATCAACACCCAACTTTGTAAAGCGATCGCACCAATAACAACTACCATAAGTTCTACTATAAAAATGACCATCTACCCTATCACATACAGTTAAGCTATCATTTCCTATTCTTAAAGCCTCCAACCACTCCTTAGCAGTCGGGCGTAAATAAGGATTTTTATGTCCATCATTAAAACATCTGAGAAAACATTTCTGAATTTCTGGATGAACAATAGCCAGAGGAATTGTTGTATTTTCTACTGGTTGAATTAGATTATTTGGTGAATACAACCATATACCGCGCTGAATAAGTTCATTAACTTCTGGAGTTTCCCCCGCACCATTCCATTTTCCCTGAAAAGGACTATTACCACTAAACAATAATTGATAAATAATTACTGCTAACCGAAATCTATCATGTACTTCTGTTTGATCAATTTTCTTAAAATCTTTACCAATTAATTCTGGTGGTGTATATCCTGTAAAACCAACTAAACAACGATAAACTTTACTATTTTTCGGATTTTTAACCTGAAAAGAATCTGTATCAATAATAGAAGGTAACGCCCGATTATTAACTAAAATATTTTTCGGGTTAATATCACCCAATACATAACCAGTTTCATGTAATGCAGCAATAATTGAGGCAATATTTAAAGCGGTTGTATGCAGAAAACGCCAATCAATCTCAAGTTTTGATTTCTTGCGACGTTGGGGATTATAAACATCAATAAGTTCTTTTCCACCTTTAACTTCTGGCATTAAAAAACCCACATAATCACCTTGAGCATTTCTTAATGATGAATTAGGCCAAGCAAAAGAAATATGATTAAGATGGGAATTTGGCTCTTTTGGTGGGTGCGCTATCATCACCGCTAATTTTTCCATCCGTTCAGGTGTTGGTTCATGGTAAATTTTAGCCAAATAACCATGATGATTAGTTCGCCAAACTTTAGCTTCCCCACTATCAGCTATTTCACTTAATAGAGTAATTCTTTCACTTGTACTACCACAAATTAGAAACGTCATATAATTTGAAAATGTCTTGTTTGTTTCTGCACCCGCCATGAAATGAATTTCATGGCTAATAGTCAAAGTTTACTAAAGTAAACTACAGATTTATGGGTATTTTTAGTCATCTTCAGATGACTTTTGCTATGAGACTGGGAATGAATTCCCAGTCGGGTTATGGATTTTACTGCTAAAACATCCTTGAACAGATAATTTATTTGAATTTCATAAATATTTTATGCTATTCAAACAAACACAAAACCAAAGTTTTATCATCATCAGTACGCGCATTTAACCTATCAGAATCAAGAAATTCCATAATATAATTATCCCCATCACATCCAGGCTTTTCTGTTTCTCGCAAATATTCCTCTAAAGGTTTAAAAAATGGCGGGAAAGGTTGCCAGTCACTAAATCTAATCGCTACTTTTTCTAATCCATCAGTAGCAGCACAAATAAATTCTTGCTTTCCTGAAAATACCTCTACCTGCATTTCCTCCAGTGCATTAACTGAAGTCACAAAAGTTGTTTCATTAAAAAATTCTCCCTTATCAGGTTTAAACAACATTTGATATTCTGTATCTTGAGAACCCATGACAATAAACCCATCACCAATTTGCATAGCTGCAACCCATTCAGGAGTTGCTATAAAAACCAATAATGTACAAGCTAAATCATTAACAGAATAATCTTTATTTTCAGCTTGTTTTTTTAACTCTGCAATTACATGATTAACAATTTCCGTAAAAACTTTTTTGGCTTCTTCTTTATCAAGTGGTTGAGATAAACCTTGCTTGTCAGGATATTGATTAATTTCAGTGAAACATTGAATAACAGTTTCTACCGCAACTTTAGAACCAATATGAGAATATTTAGCACTTCCAGCACCATCAGCAACCGCGCCCACAATCACATCATTAAAAATGCGATAATTTCCGTAGTCTTGACAAGGAATTTTTTGATCTTTATGACTCGTTCCTGTTGCAGAACGCGCTATAGCTTTCCAACCCACAATAAATAAATCCTCTGTAATCTTTAAATTTAAGAACTTGTTTGAACAATTCTTGCTTGTAGTATCACACTGATTGATCCCCCCAACCCCCCTTAAAAAGGGGGGCTAAATTCTTCAAAGTCCCCCTTTTTAAGGGGGATTTAGGGGGATCTAAAAGTCTTGGATACATCATGATAGACTTTTGAAACACCCTCTAAGTAATAATTTGCCCCCATCCCACCGGAGGTAATGCTACAGCTTCCCCAACTTTGCCACTAGAAACCCGTTTCATAGAAGTGGAAAGCCAAACAAATAAAGCACGAAAATCTAAACCATTTAACATTACTGGAGGCCGTCCAGGTGGTGCAATTTCTCTGAGTTTATTCATATCCGCATTTTGGACAGCGACAGTAAAAAACAACATTCGCCGCTGTTCTTCTTCTTCCCTCACCCTTTGCGCTGCATTTTGCCAATAGTCTGTAGGCGCACCGTCAGTAATTAAAAACACCCAAGGACGATAATAGAGAATACCGTTATCTTTATAAGTCTGTTTACGTTTTTCTACTAAATCTAAAGAGTATTCTATCGCTTCACCCATTGGCGTTACACCATCTGCTTCTAATTTGGGCGGTGTAAAATGGTCTATGGTGACAAAATCTTGTATCAGTCGCACAGGTCCAAAGGTAACTATAGCCACTTCCACACTTAAAGAAGCCTGAGCATCTCTTAATACATCTTCCTTAAAAGCTGCTAAACCTCTATTTAACTCCTGGATAGGTTGCCCCGACATCGAACCAGAAGTATCTAACAAAAGAATTACCGGACAACGATTTTCAGGGTTTTCCACAAACTCAGGCAAACCTACAGCCATTATTGATACTCCTGGTTAATCAAAATTAGATGCTAACTATTTAATTTAAATATTACTTATTAATACCTATCATAACATGAGTGTTTTTACGGTATCAATACCCATAACAGCTTGATCAATGGGGTTTGATCACTTAAAGTCTGGAAAATCCTCAAATCCTGTATATCCTGATATGGCTTGCGCCACGCTACGCTATCAGATTTTTACTCTTCCACAACCAAAAGTTCGTTTTCTCTAAATCGCAATTTTGAACTTTTGATATAATCCTCATCAATCTCAAAAGCTAACCAATGCCTTTGCAAAGTTTCGGCAACTCTACCTGTCATATTAGAACCAGCAAAAGGATCGAGGACAATATCTCCTGGTTCTGTACAAAGGTTAATCACAAATTCTGGTAATGCCTGGGGAAATCTGGCTGGATGTGGTTTAAGTCCTTCTTGCTGACAACGCTGTTGATAATAATCATTAGAGGCAGTATTAGAGGCAGAAATTACATTAACAGATTGCATTAAATCTTCTGAACATATTTCTTCTATAATAATTGGTTTTCCTATTTCTTCCTGATTTGGATTTTCTCTGCCATCAATCATATTAGGAGGAATAGCGCCTCCTCTGTCGTTACCAAATTTATTGGAAATATCATGGCCTGATGGTCTAAGTTTGGGTTGATAACCATTTTTGAGCAAATTTTTCATGGACTTGCTATAGGGTTTTAAAACTCTACGATTATTAGCTTGAGGATGAGGTTGTTTAGATAACCACCAAACTGTATTTATGGCATCCTTAACTCTTTCTCTGCGAATTGTCACCCATTCAGCAGGAGTAGGAAGTTTAGCAGGATTATACCAATATAATTCTTGTGCTAAATAAAATCCTAATCCACCTTTTTCTTTGGCTTTACACAAAGCTACAACTAATTCAAAATGATAAAGAGAACGAACTGGCATTCCCTTAATCCAACTGCCACCAATATCAATTACTAATGAACCTGTGGGTTTGAGAATCCGGTAAAATTGTACTGCAAAATCTTGAAACCACTCAATATATTTGTCTGCATCAACATTGCCATATTCTTTTTTACGCACCAGTGCAAAAGGTGGAGAAGTGCAAATTAAATTAATGCTTTCATCAGGAATGCTTGCCATTAATTCCAAGCTGTTACCCAAATAAGCTGCACCTAATTTTGTTGTATAGTAAGGATTACAATTCAGTCTCATATCAGATTTTTATTACTATTTTATTTACTGATCAAAAACAATTCAGTTTTTAGTCATTCAAAAGAATTATTGTATTTTTAGCTACCTTTAAGTATTTATGCTTTTTTTTCTGGATGCTAAGTGAACATAAAAGTAAATGTTTCTGTAAAATTAGGTAAAGTAATGTTTCCACCTAATTTACTAAAGATAAAAGCTAACTCATGCAACTGCAACTCAGAGGATCGAAATCTACCGTAGCTTCCCTATTGTTAATTGCCCCCTTTTTCCTCTGGGGTACAGCAATGGTGGCGATGAAAGGTGTAATACCCCATACAACACCTCTATTTATGGCAGGAGTACGTTTGCTACCTGCGGGGGTGTTAATTCTCATCGCTGCGGCATTTATGGGTAGACCCCAACCCAAAGGATGGTTAGCATGGCTATGGATTACTATATTTGCCTTGGTGGATGGTACGCTGTTTCAAGGTTTTTTAGCAGAGGGCTTGGTGAGAACCAGTGCGGGTTTAGGTTCTGTCATGATTGACTCCCAACCTTTAGCCGTAGCTTTACTTTCCTTATGGCTATTTCAAGAACATATTGGCCTGTGGGGATGGTTAGGGTTAGGATTAGGAGTCACAGGTATTAGTTTAATTGGCTTGCCGAAAGAATGGATTTTTCATCTTCTTGACTCAGGAGTAAATATTACCACAGATAACTGGCAACAATTGTTTGCAAATGGTGAATGGTTGATGTTACTAGCAGCTTTATCAATGGCTGTGGGAACTGTACTCATTCGCTATGTATGTAGATATGCTGACCCGGTCGTAGCTACAGGATGGCATACGATTTTAGGAGGTTTGCCGTTGTGGGGAGTTTCTTACGTTGTGGAATCCCAACAGTGGGAAAATCTGGTAATCTCTGATTGGTTAGCTTTAAGTTATGCAACTATATTTGGTAGTGCGATCGCTTATGGTTTATTCTTCTATTTTGCCTCTAGTGGTAATCTGACTAGCTTAAGTTCTCTCACCTTTCTCACACCTGTTTTTGCATTGATATTCGGTCATCTTTTTCTCTCAGAAGTTCTCAGTCCCATTCAATGGGCGGGAGTTTGCTTAACTTTAATTAGTATTTATTTAATCAATCAACGGGAGAATTTAGCAGGTAAAAATCAGCAAATTACCATCAATGAAAAAGCTAATCAGCCGCTACCAGTTTTAGAAACATCTCTTCCCAAGCAACTCAACACTGTCACCTTACCTGTAAGAAAATCTGAACCAGAAATTTTACCTTAAGCTAATCAATTGGAGATGAGGAAAATGAGGGTTAATAAGCAATTATCAATTAGAAATTACCACTTAAGAATTACCAATTCCCTCCTGATCTTATCCTCTTGTTTGTGCCTTGGTGTATATCCAAGTCGTTCTATAGGTGCTACACCTCAATCAACACCTAGCCAACCGACGGTTCTCAGTCCAGGTGTTCAAGGTGCAGAAGTCCAAGTGATTCAAGTCCAACTGAAAGCGTTAGGTTATTACAATGATTTGATTGATGGGCAGTATGGTCCGAGTACCCAAAAATCCGTAGCTCAATTTCAGCAAGAACAAGGTTTAAAAAAAGTTGATGGCATTGCTGATGAGTCTACAATACAGCATCTCCAAGACGTTTTAGAAGGGAAAGTTAAATGTAATAATTCTCCTAATTCTGCTTTGACTGTCACCGATAAACCAAAGACTCAAATACAAGTTCAACCAAAAAATGATAATTTGTGGAAATTAATCAGTTTTGGGGTTTTAGGAGTTGTGAGCCTATTTTTTTATACTGCCCAAAGGTTAGCTGATAGTAAAGAAGATGTAGAGTCTGGAAATTCAGAACAACCACTTTTAAATCCATCTCCTCAAAAAAGACCAAGATTTTTTCTCAAATCGGCTCCTTCAGTTCCATCACCAATTTCGACAACAGAAGTATTACCATTGGAACACACTTCTGTTGTTTCCACACTCAATTTGTTTGACAGATTAATAGCAGACTTACAAAGTGGTGATTTAACACAGCAAAAAAAAGCAATTTGGAATATAGCCCAACAAGGTGATTCCCGTGCAGTTCAACCTTTAGTAGATTTGCTGACTAATGCAGATTCTCAACAACAAGGTTTAATTTTGTCAGCATTGGCAGAAATTGGTACTCGTACCCTCAAACCCATGAACCGTGCATTGGCAATATCTATGCAAAATGATAATCCCCAAGTACGGCAAAATGCTATTCGTGATTTGGTGCGGATTTATGACATGATGGCACAAATGAGTAAGATATTGCTTCATGCGCTAGATGATCCAGATCCAGAAGTCCAAGCAACAGCCAAATATGCTTTAAATCAAATTAATCGTATGCGTAATTTTACCGGACAAATAACAGATATGCCTAACAACTAAAAATTTAACAGTAAGAGGATGTTTGAAAAGTCCTTAGTAATGTATCAAAAACTTTTAGATCCCCCCTAAATCCACGCCAGTTGCTCATGAGGGAAACCCCCAAGACCGCACTGGCTCCCCTTGCAAAGGGGGACTTTGATTCTAATTCCCCCCTTTTTAAGGGGGGTTAGGGGGGATCAATAAGTGCCTAAAGTCACAGCCAGAAACTTTTAAAACAACCTCTAAGAATTCAGGACACACTGCCCATAACTTCAGTTCAGGAATCCGGATGGTTGATAAAGATAAAGATGAGAATCTTATCACCAATTATCAATTATCAATTATCAATTATCAATTATCAAAATGTCCACTCTCAAATCTGCCTTACCACCACCTTTAAAACCAGGTGATTTATTGCGTGTTATTGCTCCCAGTGGTGCGTTGCGGGAATTTGCGGCATTTAATCAAAGTGTGGAAATATGGAAGTCGCACGGCTACCGCATCGAAATCAGCAATAACATAGATAATAGACATGGTTATCTTGCAGGTACAGATGCCCACCGTCGTCACCAACTTGCAACCGCATGGCAAGATCCAGAATGTCGAGGTATTATTTGCACTAGGGGTGGTTTTGGTAGTACCCGCATTTTAGAAGATTGGAACTGGCAACAAAACACAACAGATCCCAAATGGTTGATAGGCTTTTCTGATATCACAGCTTTGCTTTGGAGTCTCTATAATGCCGGAATTGTCAGTGTACATGGACCCGTACTTACTACCCTAAACAATGAGCCAGAATGGTCAATACAGAGGCTATTTGACATTCTAGAAGGTCGTCCCCTCGCACCTTTAAAGGGTCAAGGTTGGGGTGGTGGTACAGTGACAGGTGTGCTACTTCCTGGTAATCTGACAGTAGCAACTCATCTTTTAGGTACACCGCTTTTACCTAACCTTGATGGTGTGATTTTGGCTTTTGAAGATGTGACAGAAGCACCCTATCGTATTGATAGGATGTTAACTCAGTGGCGGTTAAGTGGGCTTTTATCGAAAGTTCGTGGTATTGCATTAGGAAGTTTTACCAAGTGTGAAGCACCACCTAACATACCTAGTTTGAGTATAGAGGAAGTTTTACAAGATAGATTATCTGATTTAAACATTCCTATTGTCTCAGATTTACCCTTTGGTCATGATAGCCCTAATGCAGCTTTACCTGTTGGTGTAAAAGTAACATTAGATGCAACAGCAGGGATATTAGAAATCAAAAAATAAATTTATATAGAAAAATTGGCATGACTGTTAGAAATCACAAATACCAAAATACTAGCGATAATGGTTTCTAAATCATGCAATAATAATTCCAGAGGTAATTTTTGTTTATGCTTGTAAAAACTCATGATCTATGGATAAAAATCTCATAATTGATGTTGGTGTTCATCAGGGTGAAGACACGGAATACTATTTAAAAAAAGGTTTTCGAGTAGTTGGCATAGAGGCAGATCCTCAGCTTTATGAAACTACAAAAAACAGACTGCAATCATACATAGATGATGGTCAACTGCAACTTCTTAATCTGGCCATAGCCCCACAGAATGGCGAAATCACTTTCTACGCTAACCTCAACCATAGTGTTTGGGGTACAATTTCTCCAGATTGGGTGAAAAGAAACGAGGTATATGGGACAAAATCCCTAGGAATCACTGTAAAAAGTTCTAAATTTGAAAACATTTTGCAAGAATTTGGCATTCCCTACTATCTGAAAATTGATATTGAAGGTGCAGACCTGTTGTGCGTAAAAGCATTACGGCACTTTGACAGTAAACCCCAGTTTATATCCATAGAATCAGATAAAACTTCTTGGAGTAGCTTATTGGAAGAATTTAACCTATTAAAAGAACTGGGTTATCAGAAATTTAAAGTTATTAACCAAGAGAAAATATCACAACAAATGTGTCCTTTTCCAGCACGAGAAGGCCAATACAGTGAACATAAATTTCAATTTGGTTCTAGCGGACTCTTTGGAGAAGAAACACCAGGAAATTGGCTCTCAGAAAGTCAAGCAATCAATTGCTATAAACGCATTTTCTTGTACTATAAAATATTTAGATTGAATGGATTTATTTATGATCTTCCTCTAGGAAAAAAGTTCTTAGAAGCACTCAAAGTAATAGAACCGTGGTATGATACCCATGCCAGTCTGTGAAGATAGTACAGGTAAAAGAATGGTTTTAAATAATTAAATCAATGGAAAAAGTATGACACACTTCGGTACTATCTGCCCAGCTGCTACTGGACATTTAAACACAATGACTGCTTTAGGACGTGAACTCCAAAGGCGAGGTCATCGTGTCACAGTATTGGGTATGTCTGATGCAGAAGCAAATGCTAAAGTTGCTGGCTTAGAATTTCGAGCTATTTCACCAATTGATTTTCCCGTAGGAACAACAGCAAAATTTTATGAAGAACTAGGCAAACTAACTGGTTTAGCAGCATTGCGTTACACCATTTCTTTATCTGAAAAAACAACAAATTTATTTTTGCGTGATGCCCCAAAAGTGATTAAAGATGCGGGAATAGAAGCACTAATAATTGATGAATGTATATTCGGAGGAAGCACAGTTGCCGACTTACTAAATATTCCCTTTGTTACGGCTTCTTCCGCTTTAGTTAACGGTTTTGATGATACTATTCCGCCAGCTTTTACCACTTGGAAATATAACCCAGTTTGGTGGGCAAGATTACGTAATCTTGTTGGTTATGGGGTAATTCGTAGTTTTGCTCAACCTATTTACAAAGTGATTTCAGCATATCGCCAAAAGTGTAATCTGCCGCCTTGTGTGAATATCAACGATTTCTATTCTGTTTCTAAATTAGCAATAATTAGTCAACAACCAGCAGAGTTTGAGTACCCAAGAACTAATTTAGACGGGATACTCCATTTTACTGGGCCTCACTTTGATGCAACAGTGAGGAAACCAATTGATTTTCCCTGGGAAAAATTGAATGGACAACCCTTAATTTATGCTTCAATGGGGACATTACAAAATCGTCTCACCCATATTTTCTATAAAATTGCTGAAGCTTGCGTAGGTTTAGATGCACAATTAGTAATTGCCTTGGGAGGTGGATTAGAAACTCAAGCATTGCCAAATTTACCGGGAAATCCTATTGTTGTCAAATATGCACCACAATTAGAATTATTGCAAAAGGCCAGTCTGACGATTTGCCATGCTGGGACAAATACGGTGTTAGAATCTCTTTTTTATGGTGTACCTATGGTGACTATTCCTATCACTAATGACCACCCAGGAGTTGCTTCTCGTATTGCTTGGAGTGGTGTAGGGCAATTTATTACTACTTCCCGGTTGACAACTGAGAGATTAAGTCAAGCTATTCAAGAAGTTTTAACGCAACCATCTTATCAAGAAAATGCACTCAGACTAAAAACCGCTATTCAAAAAGCGGGGGGTGTTCCTCGTGCTGTGGATATTATTGAGGAGGTAATCTCAAATAATTTAAAATCCAAAAATTGATAAGTTATCAAAATTAATATTTCCTAAAACTAACAAACCAATCGCACAAACAAAATGACTAAACAATATATACCCAACGCCTTCTTGAAAATTGAAAATTCCCAAGTAAACGCTATCTTTGCTTGGAGTCAACGCTCACCAGAAATTATCTTTTATCAATCTTGGTTAACCATTTTAGAAATATTTGTGCATGAGCATGACATTGAATCAGCTTATCAAATATTTCAACAAGTTAAATCAGCTGCAATTAACGAGCAAGTTACTACAGAAATAGAAAAATATCAACATTTAAGCAACAACGCCATCATCTTTTTATCCGACAAAAGCCTCACTCTTTTTGGTAAAGGCTTTCGCAGCTTTATTGAAAAAGAAGACGAATATGAACTGGCACCATTAAGCCAAAATAATTACCAAGTATTGACACAATTTTTTGCAGAAAACAACCTCAAAAACGACTTAGAACAAATTAACAGTATTGACAGTTTTTGCCAATTAGTTATCTATCTAGAAAAAATTGGTTTATTGTCAGTTGCTACCCATTCTCTCAATTGGGGAGATTTGAAAAAAACTGTTCCCATTTGTCAAGCATTTGGTTTAACTAGGGGAAAACCAGTTGATAGATATTATTTAAACAAATTTATAGCAGAAATTTATCCACAAATTACTGGTAATATCTTAGAAATTGGGGGTATACCAAAAGATAAAGATTTCTATCAAGTTAACCCTGGTTCATCATATCAAATTATGAATCTAGAACCAGGTCTAGGAATAGATATAGTCGGTGATGCTCACGATGTATCTATGATTCAACCAGAATCATTTGATTCTATTATTACTTTTAATGTCCTAGAACATTGTTATGCACCTTGGCAAGTAGTAGAAAATATTTACACTTGGTTAAAACCAGGGGGAAAATGTTTTGCAATGGTTCCTAGTGCGGTCAGACTCCATGCTACACCAATGGACTATTGGCGGCCTTTACCTGATGCTTTTGCTTGGATGTTTAGAAATTTCTCCCAGAAAAAATTATATGTTTATGGTAATCCTATTAGTGTGATTGCTAGTTATCATGGCATAGCGACTGAAGAATTAACTACTGAAGAATTAGATGCTTTTCATCCAGATTATCCAGTAGCTACCTGTATTGTCGCTCAAAAATAATCACTTAAATAAGTTACAATTACGGAATGCCTTCTGAGTACTATCGCTTTGGATATCAGCCCAGCAATTAGCATTATTGTCTGTACCTATAACCGCGCTCATTACTTAAATAAAGGCATTGATAGTGTCCTCAATCAAACTTTTACAAATTGGGAACTTTTAATAGTAGATGATGGTAGTAATGATAATACTTTTGAAATTGTCAATTCCTATCTAGGTAAATACAATAATATCCGTTATTTAAAGCATCAGAATAAAAAACAATGTTATGCCAAAAATGCAGGAATCCAGGCATCATTTGGTAAATACATCACATTGCTTGATAGCGACGATTCATATAAACCAAATCATTTAGAGTCACGATTAGAATATATGAAAGCTAATCCCGAAATTGACTTGATTCAAGGGGGATTTTTCAGCGAAGAAGAAATTTTAGTTGCAGATTATTATCAACCTGGTAAATTAATTAATTTAAAAGAATGTGTTTTAGGTCCAACATTTTTTGGCAAAAGAAAGGTATTTTTTGAGTTGCAAGGATTTAAACACATGACTTATGGAGAAGATACAGATTTATGGGAAAGAGCAGAAAAAATCTTTAAAACACACACAATCAAAGAGCCTGAGACTTATGTTTATACTAGGGCTGAAACTAGTGTAAGTAAGAATTTTACTAATAATGTTTCTGCATCTAGATAAATTTTTGACATGAATAATATCCTGTTGTTTTTATTACAAATCAGAAATTATTTGCGTCAGTTAGTTCATTCCGCTGGGACACTGGCAATTTTAGGAATTGTCTTGAGTTTTTGCATTGTATTTTTATCTAGTTGTCAAGAAGCTACACATAAAAATAATGGAATAATTCATTTAGCACTTTGGCAAGCAATTAACCCCCCTAATAATCGAGATGTTTTTAATAAATTAGTAGACAAATTTAATCAGACTCATCCTGATATTCAAGTAGAGTCTATTTATGCAGAAGGATTGCCTAAAATATTAACAGCAGTAGTGGGTAATGCACCTCCCGATATTCTTGCATTTGACCCACAATTTACTGGTCAGTTTGCAGAACTAGGGGCAATTGTACCTTTAGAAAATTGGTTAGCTCAATCACCTGTAAAATCAGAAGTTAGTCCCAATTTATTTGAGCAATTAACATTAGATAATCACATTTGGTCAATCCCATATTACACCAGCAATCTTGCCATTTTTTACCGTTCTGATTTGTTTAAAAAAGCGGGAATTACTCAAACTCCTAGAACCTGGAAAGAATTTAGAGAAGTTGCTAAAAAATTAACTATCGACAAAAATGGTGATAAGCGACCAGAACAGTATGGCATCTTATTACCTTTAGGTAAGGGAGAATGGACTGTTTTTAGTTGGTTTCCCTTTTTGTTGAGTGCTGGAGGTGAAATAGTAACTAATGATAGTCCAAATTTAATGAATGAAGGAACTATTACTGCTTTAAAATTTTGGCAAGACTTAATTAAAGATGGTTTAGCAACTCTTTCTCCTCCAGAAAGAGGTTATGAAGAAGATGCGTTTTTTCAAGGTCGTGCAGCTATGCAAATTACTGGACCTTGGACTTATATCACTAAATCTCAAGTTGATTATCAGGTATTTTCAATCCCGGCTAATGCTACTCAATCTACAGTCACAGGTACTGGTAGTTTGTTTGTGATGAAAACAACTCCAGCAAGAGAAAAAGCTGCATTCAAGTTTTTAGAATTTGTGTTAAGTGAAGAATTTCAGACAGAATGGGCTATAGGTAGTGGTTTTTTACCAGTTAATCTCAAATCTGCTACAAGTGAAGAATACAAAAAATATCTGAGTGACAAACCTTGGTTAAAAGTATTTGTAGAGCAAATGCCTGTAGCTCGTTCTCGACCAATTATCGCTGGATATAGTCGGATTTCTGATAGTTTGGGTAGAGCAATTGAAGCTACATTATTAGGTAAATCTTCGGCTGAAGCTGCTTTAAAAGAAGCTCAGGAACGGTTAGAAGTGATTTGGGGTGAAAAATGAACTTAAGTCAGATCCCCAACTGCTTCGAGAACTCAGAGGAAGAAATTATGACGTTTTATGAAGTAAAGTAAAGCAACCTTAAAAGCTGACCTGATGTGCAGATCAACCGTAATCCGGTGATGATAAGCTAAACAGTGAAATATTAAAGTGACTTAGGATGAAGTGTTAAATGGGTGTTTCCTCAACGGCTCCTCTCCTCCTTCGGGCTGCACGCGGTGAACAAGTAGATCGTCCCCCTGTGTGGATGATGCGACAAGCGGGACGCTATATGAAAGCGTATCGGGACTTACGGGAGAAGTATCCTTCTTTTCGGGAACGCTCAGAAATTCCAGAAGTAGCGATTGAAGTTTCCCTCCAACCCTGGAGAGCTTTCCAACCCGACGGAGTGATTTTGTTTTCCGATATTGTTACTCCCTTACCTGGTATGGGGATTGACATGGATATTGCGGAAGGGAAGGGACCGATTATTTTTTCGCCCATACGCACTCAAGCACAAGTTGAAGAACTGCGTCCCCTAGATCCTGAAGCTTCTTTACCGTTTATCAAAACGATTTTGGCATCGTTACGGCAGGAAGTAGACAATAAATCAACGGTGTTAGGCTTTGTTGGCGCACCTTGGACATTAGCGGCTTATGCAGTGGAAGGGAAGGGTTCTAAAACCTATTCTGTGATTAAAAACATGGCCTTCTCAGACCCAGCCATTCTGCATCAGCTACTAACTAAGTTGGCTGAGTCCATTGCTGATTATGTGCGTTATCAAATTGATTGTGGCGCTCAAGTGGTGCAAATGTTTGACTCTTGGGCGGGACAATTAAGCCCTCAAGATTATGATACCTTTGCTTTACCTTATCAAAAAATGGTGTTTGAGAAAGTCAAAGAAACTCATCCCGACACACCATTAATTTTGTTGGTGACAGGTAGTGCTGGACTTTTAGAAAGAATGGCTACCTCTGGTGCAGATATTCTGACCATAGACTGGACAGTAGATATGGCAGATGCAAGAGCCAGATTAGGTAAGCACGTGAAGGTACAGGGTAATCTTGATCCAGGTGTGTTATTTGGTTCTAAGGAATTTATCCGCGATCGCGTTTTGGACACCGTTCGCAAAGCCGGCAACTGGGGACATATCCTCAACCTGGGACATGGTGTACTCCCAGAAACACCAGAAGAAAACGTTGCTTTCTTCTTTGAAACTGCGAAAAGTCTCAACGCTTTGGTTTAATTTGTTGGGTGGGTAAAAAACCCACCTGATTTTTATTAACCGCAGATAAACGCAGATAAACGCAGATGAGGAAATACAACAAAAATTGAAGGAAAAATTATGCAAGTTACTTTAGATATTCCTGAAGAAATGATTTGGGAACAATACCAATATTTAGAGCATTTGGTCAGGATAGCAAAAGCCAAAGCCTTGTTATAAAAATTTTTCATCAACAAACAATCAAAACTTCCAAGTTCATGACCAAAAAACGAATTTTAATTACGGGTGCAAGTGGCTGTATCGGTCACTATATCAGTGAAACATTAATAAAAAACACTGAACATGAACTATATTTATTAGTCAGAAACCCCAACAAACTGCAAGTTGATACTCAAGCGCGTCCAGGTATCACTATTTTACAAGGTGATATGCAGGAAATTAGTAATTTTTCTAACTTACTCAAAACTATTGATACGGCAGTTTTAACAGCTACTTCCTGGGGTGGAGATAATATTTTTGATATTAACGTCAACAAAACCATAGAATTAATGAACCTGTTAAACCCAGAAAGATGTCAACAGGTAATTTATTTTTCTACAGCAAGTGTTTTAAATCACGAAAATCAACCATTAAAAGAAGCGGGAGAAATTGGCACAGACTATATTCGTTCTAAATATGATTGTTTACATAAAATTGAGCAATTAGCTATTTTTCCTAAAATTACCACAGTGTTTCCTACCTTGGTTTTAGGTGGTGATGATAAAAAACCCTATTCTCATTTAACGTCTGGTATTCCTGAAGTTACTAAATATATTAATATCATTCGTTTTTTACAAGCTGATGGCAGTTTTCATTTTATTCATGGTCAGGATATTGCCACAGTAGTCCAATATTTAATTGATTATCCACCAGAAAAAGGAGATCCCAGAAGATTTGTTTTAGGTCAATCTGGTTTAACAGTTAATCAAGCAATAGAACAAGTTTGTGCCTACTTGAATAAAAAGATTTACTTCCGTATTCCTCTATCTTTAGGTTTAGCAAATGTGATTATTGCTTTATTTAGAATTCAAATGGCTGCATGGGATAGATTTTGTATGAATTATCGGCATTTTACCTATTCTAATGCTATTAATCCCGCCAGTTTTGATTTACCAAATTACTGTGCAACGATGAGTGATGTGTTGGAAATTAGCAGAGTAGAACGTAGGGGGTAGGGGTGTAAGGGAGAAAAAAATAAAAATTCACAAACTTCTGGCTTATTCCCCATTCACAACCCAAACAGATATGATAAATATCCACCCCGAAATAATATTAGGTGAGTATAGTATGAGCGTAGATAGCAGCACTTTGGATTTAATAACTGGAGGATTAGCGATCGCAATCCTGGTAGGTGGTATGATGATGATGTTTACCACTATCTTTAGCACTAAGAGATAATTGAGGACACCCAGAAAAACTGGGTGATATTTCACCTTTGATCAAGCAATATTAAGCACGCCACCGTAATAATATACTCTTGACAGGATTGACAAATTCTCGTTTTTCAGATGTTGATCGGGCATACTCCCGTTTTAATTGATAATACCATTGTGCTTGCATATCGGAATCTTTAATTAACCGCAACACAGGATCATATTTAAGTCCAATCTGTTGTTTTTCTACAACTGTTCGGTCTTGATCTAAAAATTTTCGCGCCAATATATGAATCAAAGGCAGAAAAATTCTTAACCAAGCAGGTATGCCATAAAGAACAAAATTTACCTCGGTTTCTGTCTCAGAAATTGGTGTCACTGCGGTCAAATTACAAACGCGATGTTTACCAAAAGTAATTTCTTCTATTCTCACACCAGGTAAACGAAAAGAAATCTCCACTTCGGGAATACCACCACCAACTAACCAATATAGTCGGCTCATATTCTCCATATTGTCTGACAATTTATGCCGTCGCACCGTAAACCCGTAAGGAGAGGGATCAAATTGCTTCACTTCTTCATGCAGTTCCCCACTTCTCCACCACCACACCCGATGCACATAGGGAGAATGAGCAGGATCCATTAAACCCGTCACTGCGTGATCTACAAAACAAGGAAACCGCATCACTTCTACTAAATGGGGTTGTTGTTCAGGAAAACCAGGTACGATGGGAACTTCTGTTTCCGCAGCATTGGCTTGAGATTTCTCACTATCTGCCATGTATATCCAAATATTGCCTTGAGTCTCATGAACTGGATATGATTGCACATCAAAGCGGTTTAAATCTGTGTTTTGCTCTGGTAATAAAGAAGGAATTGCTACACAACGTCCAGCCGGATCAAAGCGCCAACCGTGATAACAACACTCCACCTCTTGTCCATCGAACCGACCACAACTTAAAGGTACTGCTCGATGAGGACAAATATCCCGCACCGCAGAAACCTGGCCAGTCTTGCTTCTCATCAGCAACACGGGTTCTCCCAAAAAAATTTTGGCAACCATCTTCCCTGGTTTGAGGAGATGGCTAGGTAGTGCATAATACCAAAGATTACGTAATAAAATTTTGCTGTTATCGATCATATATATACTTAAGGTATGGCTAAAAGTAATATATAGTATTATGGTTCGATGATTTACATGATTTTTGAATCAGTTGAACTTTTAATACACCCCGTGATTTTATGACCAATTACTACAAAGAAGATTTGGCTTTTATTCACGATGTTGGTTATAGAGACTTTGTACTTAAATCTGCACCAGGAATATTAAAAATTATCCAGCAAAACAATATTAATTCAGGTTTAGTTGTAGATTTAGGCTGTGGTAGCGGTTTATGGGCAGAAGTGTTAGTTAAAACTAATTATCAGGTATTGGGAATTGATATTTCCGAAGGAATGATAAATATTGCTAAAGTCAGAGTTCCCACAGCTAAGTTTATGGTTGAATCACTGTTTAAGGCTGAATTTCCTACTTGTAATACTGTGACTTCGATTAGTGAATGTATTAATTATTTGTTTGATGCAGATAATAATAGTCAAACTTTAAGCAATTTATTTCAACGGATATATCATGCTTTAAATCCTGGCGGTGTATTTGTTTTTGATATAGCAGAACCTGGGCAAGTTCCACCAGGAAAACCAATTAAGAGTTTTAATGAAGGTGAAGATTGGATAGTTTTAGTAGAAAAGGAGGAAAATCGAGAACAAGCTATTTTAAATCGTCGGATTATTACTTTAAGAAAGGTGGGAGAATATTACCGACGGGATGATGAGATTCATGTGCAGAAATTGTATAAATCAAATGATATTGCTGAACTATTGCGGGAAGTGGGTTTTATGGTAGAGGTAATGAGTAGTTATGGTGATTATCCTCTACCACCAAATCATGCAGCTTTTGTTGCTAGGAAAGTGGGTTAATACAATTAATTTATAAATTATAGGTTTTCTCTCTCAATATGATTTGAATGCAAATTATTTTTTAGTAAAGAATTACTATTATAATTAACTCAAGCTATAATAGTATATGTAATTAAGCCTTAAAATTTTTTAAGGTCTTCATTCTATTTTGATTTGCGAGTCTAAATATGATGGATTGTCTCAATGCGGCTCGCTACTTTATTGCGAGAGCCTACGAAGACAGTATGGAAGCAGAAATGACTAATATGAAAGTTCAGAAGCTTCTATATTACTCACAAAGTTTACACTTAGCAATGTACGATGAACCATTATTTGCAGAAGAAATTCAAGCATGGCGATACGGGCCGGTTTGTCCTCCTGCTTACAGATTTTACAGCGAATTTGAAGCTAATCAATTACCGATTCCTAGTCAAGAATCATTTTTACAAATTCCTGATGATAAGAAACAACTTCTTGAAGAAGTTTGGCAATATTTTGGAGGTTATCACGCCTATAGACTTAGTGATATGACTCATTTAGAGTTTCCTTGGAAAAAAGCTCGCAAGGGTTTACCACCTCAAGCAAGCTCAACTGAACCAATTTTGCTGGAGGATTTGAAAGCATTAGGTCATCAAAAATTAGACTTAATAGAACGTGATCATCCTGCATATCAAAGTGTAATGAATGAAGTTTTGAAAGAAGCTTGTACTTCACAATCATCAACTACAATTAAGAAAGGAGAAGTGCGTGACTGGCTTAACTCCCTTCTCGATTGAAGAAGCCGATAATTTCAAGCGTTCTTTCAAAAAACTAAGAAAAGTTTACGGGGATGCTTTTATTGAGTTTATTGTAGAAGTCTTGGAAGATTTAATTATTGATCAGTATCCTCCAAATTCACGCCAAGAACCTTTACCTGGTAAAATTGATTTACCGGAAGGATGGACGTTTCATAAACTGGAGTTGAGGTTTGCTAAAGGTGCCTCTGGACAAATTAGACTGATGTATTTAGTCAATTCAGAACTTTGTGTAATCAAGCCTGTGTGGATTTATAGTCATGAGCAGTTTACAAAACGTCCTGCTGATGCAGATTTAAAGAGCGTGATTAGGGAAATATTAGACTATTAATTATGGTTTCTTGTTGGTAAATATCGGCTGTTCTACTTATCCATTAACAACTTCATTTAATGCTTCATGAATGACATCATCACTTACACCATGTCTTTTTAAACTAGCAATTAAAGCATTAACTGTATTATTCTCTAATTTTTCTAAATCTGCTCTCATTCCTTGCCCAATGTATGCACGAATTAAGGGTTGATACCCTGAAAATCCGAGTATGGGTGCGAGTTTTTTCAAGTCTTCTACTACATCTTCTGGCATTCTGAGAGTTACGGTTGTCATGGGGCGATTTTTGTCTAAGCGTTGTTTTAATGTTTCAATCTTCATAATATTCTCGCTCTTTGCGTGTGGCTTTACGGGCTGAAATAATTCTGATTACACATTAGTTCAGCAACTTGTTAAATGTAGAAATTCCAACTCTTTAGCTGTGCATATATTATATATTGGTAATTTCTTACTCTCTTGAATGTACATCAGTAGACATTTAGCCACATATTCTGCTAATTTAACAGGGACAGCGTTACCAATCATCTGTTCCAAATCTGTTTTTGAACCTGCAAAAATAAAATTTTCAGGGAAAGTTTGAATATAACTTCTTTCAATAGTAGTTAAGGAACGCAAATCGGGTTTTACTGGTGCAACATCTCCCGGATGTAGTTTATAATTTGTGGGGATAGGTCTATTCACACCTCTGATAGTAGGACTAGGTTCATCAATACTAAAAATAGCCCTTCTTTGATAACTGCGAGGATGTCTATAATAATATTCAATGCCTAAACTATTTCCTAAATAATCTCTAATAGTTGTAGGTTTTCTAGATAAATTAGCTTCTAAGTAAGTTTGCAATTTATCATCTTCACCACCTTTTTCTCCTATACAAAAAAATCTCTTTCTCTTTTGGGGTACACCGCATAAACTAGCATCTAATACCTTTTCTGTTAAACCATAACCAGCAGATTTGAGAATTTGTCGAAATTCTTGATATTTATGGGATTTTCTAAACAAATCTACATTTTCTATAACAAACCATTGACTACCACTATGAGCTACTATTTCAGCAAATGTAATACTTAAATCTCCTCTACCTAAATCTTCATTGCGCTTACCAGCACTAGAAAAATCTTGGCATGGTGGACCGCCAATAATCACATCGGGTAAGAATTTTTTAAATATTGAATAATCATTATTTACCTGACCTAAATCATATTCAATAATTGGATGATTAAAGTTTTGCTGATAAACATTTATTGCTGGTTTCCAGTTTTCAAAAGCGGCAATTATTTCAAATCCACAATTTTTAAACCCTAATGATAAACCACCACATCCAGAAAATAAATCTATGACTTTTAACGAAGAGTATTTTTGTTGTATATTCATTAAATTTCCTTGAATCTCTCATCAAAAATTTCAGGATTACTCAAGATGATACCATCAAATCTTCTTTCAGGGCTTAAAAAATTTTGAGCTCGTCCTAAAATTATAATATTAATTGCTGCGTTGGTAACTCTGGGATGAATCAAAGTATCACAAGTCATGTAAGGTCGAGTATTAGAACCACTTAAAGCAAAAGCTTTATCATTTTTAGTGTTATAGGTTAATGTATCAATAATCAGCTTATGATTTATTTTACCAACAAGAGCAAATTCATATAACATTTTTGCTAACCATATCACAGAACGCATAGGTCTTTGTATAGTTTCTTCTGATTTAACTAATCTTTTCGTAATATCAAAGAAAAGCCTAGTAAAGCCGAAGTTGCTCCAAACAAAAATATCTAAGCAATTTTGATAAAGTTTGGAAGTCTTACCTACTGTTTTCCATATCGGTTGCATGACTAATGGAGATTGAATTTCAAGATTATCGCTGAGTAAATTATCTAAACAATCTACAATTTGAGCGATAAAAGGTAATACCTGACGTATACTTAACCAATCTTCTATTTGACTACATACAGGTTGAAGATAATTTAGTAATTTCTCTCTCGAATTTTCAAACTTATGAGCAATACTCAGAGCAAGATAGACAATAGTATCTGGTCTTGTCACAATTTCACAACCGTATTGATTATCTGGTAAACGATAAGTTGAGTTGTCAGGTAATGCTGTTAACTTAATTTCTATACTTCGTAAACAAGCATTATCTTTATTAAGATCATGGGTCACTAAATCAACTCTTGGTAGTTTACCTATCACTATTTTTCTATAAGGTACATAATCACTTTCAAAGGAGAAAAATAAATTAGAGGAAAGAGGAGGAATACCTAAGATTTCAGAAACATCTATTTCTTGATGCTGAATTTTCAAATCTTTATCCAGCGTTAAATAATTTAGTTTCATTCCTTGGTGGTACATATAACAAGCTAATGATGCTGGAAAAGAATTATTAAATTGATTTTTACCCCAGCTTTCTCTTTGAGAAAAATCTCTATTAGAATGAAGTAGTCCGAATAGTCCAACCTGTAATTGATCAGAATTCATAATATTACAATATACGAAATTATGTATAGTTAGCCCAATATGATATATTATACATATACTATTGAGTAGTATTTTTTGGATTTAAACAATACTTAATTTTACACCCTCTCCCGCGCAGGTGGCACAATACCAAACCTATTCAACCCCTGATCAATATCTCTTAAAACCTGAAAATCATCCTCCGGTAAAGGATAACTATTACTATTAACTAAACCCCCACTGGGATATTTTTCCAAAAAAGAAAACGCCTTTCTAAATTGCTGCGGTTCGGCTTTAATTGGTGCATCAAAATGACAGGGAATTATCCATTGAAAATCCCATTGTGCAACTTTATTAGCCCAATTTATTGTTTCCTGCGGTGCGCGATTTAATATTAAACTCTGTAAAACCGGCGCTACAAATATCCGTCCATTTCCTTGTAACGCCTCATAAGACCTTTCCCAGCCTTGTCGCCATTGGAAGGGGAAAAAGCCGAAATATGTTTTTAGGCTGCGTTCTGGCGCTTTCCAGGCATCGGTAAATACATCTTTCCACGGGGGTACGTCTACCACACTGGGCTGAAAGTAAAAAGCAAATAAAGTTATACGTTGCCATCCTTTGCGACGGGTTTCTGCTGTATCGGCTACGATATCATAAGCCTTATCTTTGGCGTGGTACAGCAAGGGGAAAGGATCAAGTTGGACGATCGCTGGTGGTTCTGAAGGTACTGAAACTATGGTATCTGTAAGTAAGAGAGTGTGCGATCGCTTGTGGAAAAATGCCACCTCTGCAAACTTACCAGGTCCTAAATCAATCGGACCAAGAATAGCATAATCAAACTCATCTGCAAAAGGCGTTTTTTGACTGTCTTGCGGTAATACCTGCGTGCGGTTTCCTGGTAAACCCAACCAACTCAAAGGTAAATTTACGGGAAAACTCCATTGTCCAGGTGTAACAAATACCTGTGCATTAGGGAAGCATCGCGCAAAGGGTCCAACAAAAACCTTATGTTCTATTCCTGAGATAGTTGGCAAAATAATATACTTAACTTCACCGTGTTTTGCTACCAATTCATTTACTAACCGGATACATTCTTTAGTTGGTGCGACAGGTGCATAAACCAGCAAACCGCCATTTTCTAACTTTACCACCGTCATGCGAATCGGCACAACCACAGAGAAAACTCCCTGCATCTGGTCAAAAGTCCAGATAGTATCTTTAACTACTTCTTTACGGATAGTGCGACGTTTACCGTAGGGATAAAGGGGGACAACAGGCCAGAACTTCCATGTATAGTCCTGGGGATTGACGTTTTCTACATTGATTGTACCTTCACCTTGAGTCACAGTGCGATCGCTCCTAATAACCAATACTCTAATCTTTCCCGATTTTGGAGTTTAGCAAATTATGGAGGTGTTCAACTATATTCTCTGAATAATACAAAATTCCTTACCAAATCCATACTTCCCAATACCATGAATCACCCAACGATTTAAAATCTACATAAGTAGCATGATAAGTAGTAGCATTAACTTGCTTGTAATCCAAAGGTTTGCTTCGATATACAAAGGATGTATAACCATCACCAAACCCAATAGTGAAAATACGAAACTGAACAGTTAAGCCATCTTTTCTATCTACTCTTACAGATGAAAATCTATTTAAGTAATTATATTGGCATGGAATTTTAAACTGTGTATCACTCAAAACTTCTAACTGATTGTTTTTCACCATTTCTACCACATCATTAAAGGCATTTTTATATATACTAAAATTTTCTATTCGTGGCACAATTAAATAAGCATGGGTGAAAAACGCCACCCCAGCCAAGAAACTAATTACTATTAAGCTTAGTGCCTTATTTCTATATTCAGCAGAAATTAACTGCCATGTAAAAGGATTATAATTATTAATTAAATCTAAAAAAAATATTTTATTTTTAGGTACAAAAGAGAGGAAGTAACTTAACCAAATCAGGATAGCAAATATCAATTGAATAATACTTGATTTGAAAAAAAGTGACAAGAAAGGAATAAAGAAAAATATGATAATTATAGGTATAATCCCGATCCCAATGCCAATTATATGAGGATAATTATGTTTATATGCCAAATGACTGTGAATGTGTAAAGGTAGCAGCAGAAAAAATGAACTGAATACAAATAAACGATATGTATCATAGATTTCAGGCGCAAGACCTGACATCATAAATATGAATGGGAATAGAAGTACCATGATAGCTACAAATATATCAAGTACTTCTTTTTGATATTTTGATAATATAGGCACGTTGATAATCGGTTTATTTTTAAATTTCTTCCCAATGTCAATAGGCCATCTATACAGTAATAACAGTAAAATAAGTAAAGAGGGAAAAGAGATAAAATTCCCTAACATATCTTCTTTACATACAGGAATTGGGATAAAACGTCTGGCAATATTTAATCCTGATTGAATAATTAATAAAATTATCATACTGGGATACAGCCAGCTAGTAAGTTTAGATCGAAAACCTAATAATGTTTGCATGATGTTTGTCTTCCTCAATAATATCTATCCGGTTTTTAAACTAGCATAAATTTTCAATAGACTTCACTAATAAACTTCCCAATACCATGAATCAGCTAAAGGTTGAAAACCTTCACATTTATTTTCTCTTTTTTCGTGTTCACAATCTACTTTATTACTGCGATAAACTATAACTACTAAACCATCCCCAAATCCAATATTAAAAATTGGAAACCTAACAACTAAATCACTATTTTTGCGACTTATGTTCACATTATTATTTTCATGATTACTGAAATATCCATATTCACAAGGAAGACTTCTATCTATTTTATTATCCTTAATTAAATTAATCACTCGCTCAAAATTCGGTTTAAATAATGCAAAAGTCTCTACACGAGGATTAATTAAATAAGCATGAACTAAAAATAATAAATTAGCTAAACCACTTAATACTATGAGTTGTACAAAATTTCGCTGATATGTAGCAGGAAATTTTTGTTTTGCCAAGGTATGATAATAATTAATATTTTTCAGCAACTTGATGGGAGGCTTAGAGCATAAACCTATTATATATAAACCCCAAATAATTGCTATGCCGAATAACGATGTTAATAGAACCTGAAATTTGACAAGATCAGAATTTAATGATAAGTCAATAATTATTGGCAATATTGCAACTACTGTACAGATTAATAAAGGATGGTTACACCTTTGAATGAGATTACTGTATACATGAAATGGGTAAATAGCTGCAAATAAAATTATTGTGATAAATCTATATGAATCAAATATTGCTGGTCCTACTATAGCCATCATTCCTTGCATGATAATTATAGCAGGAACGAGTAATAATGCCAGTAATAAGCCTAGTAGTTTTAAGATATCAGAAAAATATATAATAAGGGAAAATTTAGAAAAATATCAACACCAGGTATTCTACAAACAGGAATTGGTACAAATCGCATCAATACATTTAACCCGAATTGGATTATGAGGATAATAATTATGCTTTTGTATCCTAGTGATGTAGCTTTATACTTTGATTCATGATGTAGATGCCTAAAAAAGCTCTCATCATGAATCTTCACTGCTTGAGTAAGGAATTACGGGTTAGAATTGTAATGTTTTGTAAATTTATTTGTATATCATGCTCACCTTGTCTGAAAAATATTCTGCACCATTTTCTTCTCAGACTTAGCAGCAGCACTATCCAACTCTGCAACTTCTGAATCACTCAAAAACCAACCCAAAGCACCAAGATTCTGTTGTGCTTGTTCCAGATTTTTAGCACCAGGAATAGGAATTGCACCTTTACAAATACACCAATTAATAGCAACTTGAGACATGGTTTTATTTCGCGTATTTGCTATTTCTCGCAAAGTTCCTAAAACACCTTGAATGCCTGGTAATATTTGTCTAAATAAAATTCCTCTCACACCTTTGGGAAACTTGCCATTTTCGGCAAACTTCCCTGTTAATAAACCCAATGCTAAGGGACTATAGGCAATTAATTTAATTCCCAAATCATCACATACATCTTTTAAACCTAATTCCGTCACTGGATAGGTAGATAATAAAGAATATTGCACCTGCAAAGTTTTAATCGGTATTCCCCTTTCCTGAAATCTTTTATGCACCCATAAAAGTCGTTTTGTCCCGTAATTAGATAATCCTACACCTTTAACTAAACCTTGTTCATATAAATCAGCTAAACCATCTAATAAACCTACTTCTTGCCAAGGTGCATAATTCGCAGTTGACCAGTGCATCTGCACCAAATCAACGTTTTTACCTAATCTTTTTGCGGAAGCATTACAAGCAGAAATAATTGATTTTCTTGTCCATCTCCAAGGATAAGCTGCTAATTTTGTCGCAATACAAATATTTTCTTGATTTAACCCTTGATATTCTTTAGCGAACTTGCCTAAAAGTGACTCACTGCGTCCATTTAATCTTCCTGTACCATAGGAATCTCCTGTATCAAACAAGGTGACACCGTTATTTACACAGAGGTTAAACACCTGTTGTAATTGGTCATCCATGCTTTCATTGTATCCCCACAGGAGTTGATTTCCCCAAGCCCAAGTTCCACATCCCATAGTGGGTAGAGAGAGTAATTGACTAGTTTGCATAAGCTGTTCCGCATTTAAACTGTATAACTTAAATAAGTCTAACTCTTGTGGGGTGGGCATCCTCTTCGGACTGGGGTGTGGAGTGTAGGGAAGAAAAAGCCGTTGACGAATTAATTCAATCGCTCAATGATGGCTATTAAACCCCTGCTATTAAAGATTTGCACCATTTCGCGGGCGTTTTCTTGAGTGCTAAAAGCTCCTACTTGCATGACAGTGCGACCTTGTGAAACTTTGGGAAAAGCATCAGGAACTACAGAAAGAACTATTTCCCGTTGTTGGTTATTGGTGACTGGTACAACTACACGGTAACGTGAACTTTGAGGAGTGGTTGCATAGGGTGTGGATGCCAGAACTACACCTGAATTACCTGCATTTCTGGGTGAAGAAATAGATGCTTGAGGGGCAACAAATTCAATTACTCCTGATTCGGCTACTTCTGATTCAAACGCTGTTGGTTGAATTACTGCTGGTTCAATTCGCACATAATTTAATTGTGGTGTATTGCTTTGAAAATTAGTTATGGGCAAAGAATTTTGCAGATTAGTTGGGGTTATTTTAGGTATGGGATTGTTTTCCGGAGGATTGCTACGCTTGGATAAAATTACAGTAGACTGGTTGAAAGTTTTGGGGATGCTGGGAGCAGCAAAAACCATTTCTCTTCCTGTGGGTATTTCCTGTGCATAGACAGAATTAGGTGCAGAATTGCTAACAATTGTGGCTCTTGTGGCGTTAATATCTACATTACCGATAATGCGATTTTTAGATAGATTATTACCACCTGCAAAAATCACCTGCTTGGCAGCTTTGGCGTTAATATCATAACGACCGTTATTCCAAAATTTGTTGCCTCCTGGTTCGCTGATTGTGCCTAAATCTGGTGTGGCTTGGGCAATGACAACTAAACCATCTTCTTTGCTGCTTTGAATGACATTATTTCGCAAAATTGGGCTGGTATTTGCTTGGACTACAATTCCTGATCTGTTGTTAGTAATTTGATTACCGACAATTACGGGGGCAGCATTTTGGGCAACATTAATAGCAAAACCTGTGTTTTGAAAGACATTTTCCCGAATATCGGGACGGGATTCACCCGAAACAGTTATGCCATTCGCACCATTTTGATGAAAATAATTTTTGCTAATTGTGGGAGTAGCATTACCAGTGGTAGCAATGCCATCTTGGGTATTGCCAGTAAATGTATTTTCCTGAACTATGGGATTTGTAGATTCAATCCATAAACCATAACCACGGTTGTTAGTGTTGGTGACTGTAACTCCGCTTAAACTGGCTTGGTTTGCACCGACAATAGCCACATTTTGACGACCAAAGCTGCGACTAAGATATTCACCACCACCAATAATTTTAACGCTTCTGCCTTGGTTGCGATGGTCTCCTTGAATAGCTATGCTCGGTTTGAGGATGATGGGGAATGCTTCACCTGTTTGCAGACTGTATGTACCGGGAGCAAGAACAATTAAAGTATTTGCTTGTGCTAGTTGTAAGGCTTTGGTAATTGTCTTGACGGGAGCGATTTCACTACCGTTACCGCCTTGGTCATTGCCGATACTTGGGTTGACAAAGAGGATGTTTGCCTGAGAAATTATTCTCTCACTCTGGACTATTTTTGCAGGAGTTATGGGAATTTGAGCAATGGCACCACTAATATTGGTATTTAGTAAGGCAGAAATCACTACCCCCAAACCCAAGGTCAATCTTAAAATTGGGGCTGGTGTCACCGACAGTCTGTTAAATTCTGAGAAAATGAGTTTTTGCGATCGCATCTCTGCTTTACGGTTAGAAATAAAACTAAGAAGAGGCATAAACTATATACAACTCCAGTACCATACCAATCAGTAATTTTCTCGGACTTTCAGACTGAATATGTCAATCATATTATCCGTAAAGTTGACCAATTGGCTATGTTTCCTACAAATAAGTTAGTAAATTTTAACTATAGCCATCCTCAATTAAACGTGAACAAATTCAACGCCTAATGCCCAAATCCCAGCCTCCATCAGTAAGTTCATAACTTAAATAAGACCGGATTGCTATATGTCAATTTTAATTAAACTCATAATGGGGTTGTTTTAATGGTTACAGCCCATCATCAAGGACAAGAAATACAACAAGTGGTGTACCGCATTTTAGATGCTAATTTAGACCGCGCTCGTGAAGGGTTACGAGTGATTGAAGAATGGTGTCGGTTTGGGTTGAATGATGCCGCCTTGGCGGAAACTTGTAAGCACCTGCGTCAAGAGGTAGGTAGGTGGCACACGCCACAAATGAGGGCAGCAAGGGATACTCCAGGTGATACTGGTACGGATTTAACTCATCCCCAAGAGGAAAAACGGGCTGATATCACATCTTTGTTACAAGCTAATTTTTGCCGTGTCCAAGAAGCATTTAGGGTCTTGGAAGAATATGGCAAACTGTATGACCCAAATATGGGAAGTGCTTTTAAGCAAATGCGCTATCAGATTTATACTCTGGAAAGCACTTTGATGGGTTATCAACGCCATCAATTACTGGGGCGATCGCGTTTATATTTGGTAACATCGCCAGTGGAAGATTTGTTTGCAACTGTGGAAGCTGCTCTCAAAGGTGGATTAACCCTGGTACAGTATCGGGAGAAAACGGCTGATGATTTGATCCGTCTGGAAAGAGCCAAGCAACTCTGTCAGCTATGCCACGATTACGGTGCTTTATTTATCATCAATGACAGGGTAGATTTGGCTTTGGCTGTTAATGCCGATGGTGTGCATTTAGGACAACAGGATATACCAATTGCTGTTGCTAGACAGTTACTAGGTTCACAACGGATAATCGGGCGCTCTACCACAAATCCCCAAGAAATGCAAGGGGCAATTACAGAAGGTGCAGATTATATTGGTGTTGGTCCAGTCTATGAAACACCAACTAAAGCAGGTAAAGCCGCAGCAGGTTTGGAATATGTCAGCTATGCAGTGAAAAATTGTCCCATTCCTTGGTTTGCGATTGGGGGAATTGATGCCAGTAATATTAATGATGTAATTGATGCTGGAGGACAAAGAGTGGCGGTCGTGCGATCGCTCATGCAAGCTGAACAACCTACTTTAGTTGCACAATATTTTATTGCTCAACTGCATCGGAAGTAGGAAGAAGGTGACAGGTGACAGAAAGCAGAAGTTTTGAATTTTGGATTTTGGATTTTTGAATTGATTTATTTATGAATTATCAAATTACTTTACAAGTCAACGGGGAAACACAAAGTTGTGTACCTGAAACGTCTTTACCTGAATTACTGCAACAGTTGGGTTTTAATCCTCGGTTGGTAGCGGTGGAATATAATGGTGAAATTTTGCACCGTCAATTTTGGTCAGAAACTAAAATTGCAGATGGCGATCGCTTGGAAGTTGTCACCATCGTCGGTGGAGGATAATCAGGGAATGGGGTGTAGGGTTTAGGGTGTAGGGTGTAGGGTGCAAGAAAAGAATTTTCTCACCAATTACCAATCACTAATTACCAATCACCAATTACCTAATTTAATAAACAAGAATAACGAGATTCTGGATTATATAGCCAGCGATGATAGGTTTTGCGTTTGGCAAATTCTTGTCCTTGACGGCCGAGTTTTTCTCGTAGTTGTTTGTCTTGGCACAAACGTTTGAAAGCTTGCAAAACTGCATATCCAGAATCCGGATTTACCAACAGGCCATTTTCTTCATGGTGAACTACATCTAAAATACTCCCTAAGCCAGAGGCAATTATGGGTTTACCAAAGTATTCTGCTTCTAAGTAAACCATGCCAAAGTTGTCTATGCTTTTATCTTTGTCTTCCCACAAAGTCAGCATGGCGAAAATGTCACAGGCGACATAATAACTGACTAATTCTCGTTCTGGTACATGGCCTGCAAAGTGTACCCGTTGGTCTACCCGCAAGCGTTTGGCTTGGGATTGAAGTTGCTGTTCACAAAGCCCAACACCGCAAATTATGTAATGAACATCTACACCAATTGTTAATAGTAAAGGGATGTTATCTATAATGCGGTCAAAGCTTTTATGTGGAACTAATCTACCCACGGAAAGAATGACAATTGCTGTTTCAGGAATGTTGTAAGCCTGACGTAAGCGGCTGCGTAAATCATCAAGATGACTGGGACTAGTGGGAGTACCAAATTTTTCTGGTCTGACTACTGGGTTAATTACATGAGTTGGAGTATCTAAGCGAAAGTTTTTTCTTAAAGTTTCTCGAATATAGGAACTGTTACAAACAATTCCTTCGGCACGTTTCAGGGTAATTTTAAATAGCGATCGCCATAAAGGATTACGTACATTATTAACTAAGTCATTACCGTGGAGGTAGATAAAAAAGCGAATTGGTAAGATATAACTGAGTAGCAGTAGGGCGGGAAAATCGTAACCATGACACCATTCAATATAACGGTAGTGATAGCGGAAATAGAGTTTTATTGCCAATAATAAGGAGCAAATAAGATTGAATAGAGGCTGTAAAATTCTGGTTAATAATGTAGTACCCAGAAAACTAATATTCAGCCAACGATAAACAGGAAATTGTTGAGATTTATCAAATATTTTATCTCCTAAACAACCAGCAGCCAACACAATTATCCTTTCTGGATCTTGTAAACAGCGATTATACACATATTCTCCAATGGTGGCATCTTGTGGTTGAAATATGCGAGAGATAACTAGGATATCTGGATTAGCAGTTTTCTCCCTAATATGTGTCCCTAGTTGTGAAATATGTTCCATAATTCAGGTTGATAAATAAACTTCAAAGTCTCGAATTTATGGTTGATAACATAATACCAATTCGTAACTTGTAATGCGTAATTAGGAAAGTTTGACAGCCTCTAGGTTGATATTGCCGAATCTTAGAGAATTGGTATAAGTTGCTGGTTATAAGTAAAAAGGTGGAAAAAAAACAGAAGTATGTAACAAAAAGTCAAGTTGCCTAAAAACCTCTTCCCTGCTCCCCAATCACCTATCTATTGACATTGTTAGGAGTTAGACAAGCAGAATTTTGTAAATCTAAATTGGAAATTTTGCATTTTGAATTGGTATTAGCATGGGTTATCATTTTTCTCAAGGATTGGTATTATTAGGTTTGATTTGCACAAGAAATTTACATCAGTTTGAATGTGAAATTCACTGAGGCTAATAAATCACATTGAAACTGAAGGCAGAAGTATTGATTTTTTCTAGTGGTTGATTGGCTAAGATGGTTCACCAGCGATTTATCAGAATAGTGCTGGTGAAATTACTAAATTTATTTCCTCCAATACTTTAACTTGAAAATTGTTAATATTCATGCCAAAATGCCAAAAAATCTTGGCAAGTAGCTACATTATTTAATCAAATTTCTAACTAAATGGTGATGACTATTTACTCATTTTTTACATTTTTCAATCCCTGTAATACAGAAAATATAGATAGTATCATTAATGTTATTAATCCGTAAAATGCTATCTTTAACCCCCTGCCCAACTTTGCTACATATTCTTTTCTGATCCGGAAAAAAATAATTGCTATTAGAAAAAATTTGCTGTCTCTATTTTTCGTAATAGTTAAGTCAACATTATAGCTTTATAGTATTTATGTACTAAAATTGGTAATCATTAATTGATTCCAAAGTTTTGCAATTGCAAAGATATTTTGCGGTACGGTTATCAACTCCAGAAATCCTCCATCTGTTGACGGTCAACCCAAGATAATACGCGGTAAATTGAATATATAGTCTCCTGCGTTGTCAAATTCCCAGCAGTGGGGGAAAAATCTTAAAAATACTGTTTTTAGGCGATGATTATGCGTAAAAAATTACAACAAACCCTCAAGCCTCTGTTAAAAATTTTCGTTGTTCTTGGTCTAGTGTTAGCCTTAGCTTTGGGTAACGCTGATGGTGCATTAGCAGCGCGTACTGGTGGTAGAATTGGTGGCGGTTCTTTTAGAATGCCATCTAGTCGCACTTACACACCTCGCACCTACGCACCTGGTGGTGGTGGGGGATATTATCCTGGTGGTGGTTTTGGCTTTCCGTTCCTAATTCCTTTTTGGGGTATTGGTGGTGGTTTTGGTGGTTTGTTCACAATTCTGATATTTTTGGCGATCGCTAACTTTTTAGTCCAAAGTTTTCGCCGTGTCAGCAGTGGAGATACTGAAGAAGTAACTTATAATAGTAACCCCACTGTTTCTGTATCTCGTTTGCAGGTTGGTTTATTAGCACAAGCGAGAGGTTTACAAGGGGAATTGAACAAAATTGCAGAGAAAGCTGATACAAATACTCCAGAAGGAAGAGCAGAAATTTTACAAGAAGCGAGTTTAGCTTTACTGCGTCATCCTGAATATTGGGTATATGCGGGTGGTGGTACACAACAAGCTAAGTTAAATTCTGCTGAATCTCAATTTAACCGCTTGTCATTGGCTGAACGCAGCAAATTTAGCGAAGAAACTCTTTCTAATGTTAATAATCAGCTAAAATCTGTTTTGGCGAAAGAGTTACCAGGTGATGTAGATAATCCTACTCGTCTGATTAGTGAAGGGCCAGGAGAGTATATTATTGTCACCTTGTTAGCTGCAACCTTGGGTAAATGGGAATTTCCGCAAATTAATAGCGCGGATGATTTACGTCAAGCTTTGCGACAAATTGGAAGTCTTCCTGGTGAACAAGTTTTAGCGATTGAAGTTTTGTGGACTCCTCAAGCTGAAGGCGATACTTTGACTAGTGATGATTTGTTAGCTGAATATCCTGATTTGAGGTTGGTGTAATTCACCCATAACAACAAATAAAACAAATAAAACAAATAAAAATTTAGGGGTTTAGCATTGTGCTTTACCCCTTTTTGATTCTGAATATTCTGAATATCTTGTTGGCAATTTTAATTTTGTTGTGAAAATCTCGCTAGTAACTCCTCACGAGATAATTGCAGCAGTAAGGGAGTAAATTCTTCTCTAGTCATGGTCATCAGAGAATTGATAATTTTAGCTAATTCCGAATCTACTGCACCAAAACGTACTTGGAGAATGCTTTCAATCATAGCTCGTCTTTCTCTGTCTATTCCTTCTTGTCGTCCTTCTTGTCGTCCTTCTTGTCTTTCTTGTTTTTTAATCTCTTCTAATTGTTGTTGATATATTTGGGATAATTTCATAATCAACTCCTGATCATATTGATCTATATCTTGTTCTTGTCGTTGACGTGCGGATAATACAGCAATTAGGTCATGTACTAATTTTATGATATCCTCCAGCAACGGATTGTTATGAGCTAGTGTTTCTAATTCCTCAACTGCTTGTCTTTGTACTTTTCCTCTCCCTAATATCCGCAAAAACAGAGTTTCTGGTGTGCTGGGTAGTTGATGAATGACAATGATTGCGGTTTTAAATCCTGTTCCCAACAAATAAATTCCTTGTCCCCAGTTTTCTTCTTCTACAGTTGCTTTAAAACTTTCTAGGATTTCTGTTGAAGCTGTAGGAGTAAAAATCCATAATTGGGGTAATTCTGTTTCCTTTATTCGCGTATCATTGCGTTTAGCTTCCCGTTCTATATCAGCATGAACGTCAAATAATTTACCCATACAACTGCGAATTTCACTTTTGCTGACAGGATTACGGAATGGTTCAAATATGGCATAGTTTGTGGCCATTCTTCCCAGTAATCCTAGTGTTTCTAGGCTTTGTGTTGGTTGAGGTGAAGGAATAAATAAAACGTCAATTTGTCTGACTTCTGCGGTGATATCTTTGCTAGTTTCTACTTGTCCATAGGGTGTTAATAATTCAGTGAAATATTGTTTGGCAAATTGATCATGTATAAACCGGGTCATTGAATTTGATTTTAAGACGCAAATATAACAATAATAATACTCTTTGAATGATAGGGATCTAAATGTTCCAACAAATATAATCTATAAAATTTCTGTAGCTAGTGGTGAATCGCTGTTTGATGAAGGAGTAGAGTTAAAACCGCAGTAGACATAATTTTTTTGAGAACCTCTATTTCTAGGGTATTGTTCACCTAGGCAAATTTTAAGGGTCTAGCAATGCTAAACCCCTACCTGTTTATAATTAACATATTTATTTTTAGATAGTTCTTCCTTATCGACTTTAGCATAACAAATTTCAAGTCGCTTGTCAACACCCAATACTCTATCTTTGCGTTTATTCCCACCAAAACAACGCAAGACCTAGGTGGAGTGTAGTGTTAATAGCTTGATATGAATGGTTGTTTGCCCGAATCAGGATATCCTGATTCTGACATCTAAACTTCAGCAGAAAACACCACCCGCAAACCCGACATCCGTAAACCACCTTCCGCTTCATTCCAAGTGCGACTCGCACTGCGACAAAGTTCTGCACTAAAATTCCACGCACCACCACGCAAAACCCGACGATGGATATCACCATCCACATCCCACACACTACCATCAGTCGGTGCGCCTTCATAATTTTTATGCCAAGGATCAGCACACCATTCCCAAACTAAGCCGTGCATATCATATAATCCAAAGGCATTAGCTAGATCAAAACTACCGACATTTGAAATTTGTTTACGAAAATTATTTGTTGGTGGTACAAAATAAAAATCACCACCACTACAATTAATTAAATCAGCAGTAATTCTTTCCCCAAAATGAAAAGCAGTGGTAGTTCCTGCACGACAAGCATATTCCCATTCTGCTTCACTGGGTAAACGATAATTCCGTCCTGTTTTCATTGACAACCGCAAACAAAATTCTACCGCTTCATACCAAGAAATGTTTTCTATGGGTAAATTTGCACCTTTAAATTTTGCTGGGTTGGGGTTTAAAGGTTGGACAATTTGTGGTAAATCTGCTACTGCTTTCCACTGTGCTTGAGTAATGGGATATTTTCCCATAAAAAAAGGTGCAACGGTGACTAAATGTTGAGGATATTCTTCCACATCACCTTCATATTTTGTTGAACCCATTAAAAAATTACCACCAGGAATGGATACCATTTCTAAAGCGATATTTTTATTTAATTCTTCTAGAAAGAATTTGCTGCTTAGTCTGTCATAGCTAACTTTTTCTCCAGCAGTGTTTACCGTCACCACATCAAAATCAAAGGTTTCTAAAGGTGGTAAGGGGACAATAATTTTGGGAGGTGGTGGTAATGGTGTTTCCATAACAGGAGGAATTTCCACAACTTCTAGCGGTGATATTTCTGCTTTTAAAGCATCTAAAACTTCCGATGCTGACTGATATCGATCATTAGGAAAATGTTGCAGTAGCTGATCTAAAATAGAAGTTAATTCTTCACTAATAGAAATACCTTTTTCCTGTAAACGTTCTTTCCATAACCATTTAGCAGTCATCGGATCATAAAGAGGATCTTTAAGTTGATATGTATCTTGTATGGGTAAATCTTGAGTTAATAACCGCACACAAGTTACACCTAAAGCATATAAGTCACTCGCATGACAAGCAAAACCAGCCATTTGTTCGGTTGGTGCATAACCTAAAGTATAAATTGCTGTAGCTTGTCTGGCTATGCTGGTATGGGTGACTTGTTTTGCACCACCAAAGTCAATTAATACAGGTTTTTGATCTGTATCTCGACGAATAATATTTTCGGGTTTGATATCCCGATGGATCACGTTTTTTTGGTGAACAAAATCTAAAACTGGTAATAAATCTAATAAAAGTTGCCGAACTTCTGCTTCGTTATAAGCCTGTTCTTTAACTTCTTCTAGGAGTGTTTTACCAATAATAAATTCCTGGACTAAATACAAACTAACACCTTGTTCAAAGTAAGCTAATAAACGGGGAATTTGGGGATGATTTTCTCCCAGTTCATATAACCTAAAAGCCTCTTCTTTGAAAAATTCTGCGGCTTTTGCACGTTGTCCTGTTCCCTGAACTTGGGGGAAAAATTGCTTAATAACGCAAGGTGCGTTGAGTCTGTCTACATCTTCTGCGGCGTAAGTTTTGCTAAACCCACCTTCTCCTATTAACCGCAAAACACGGTAACGGTTTCTGAGGAGTTCACCAAATGTATCATGTCCACAAACAATGCAAAATTTACTATAGTCAGGGTTGAATGGGTTTGAGCAATTGGGATTTTGGCAAATTTGCATGGTTGAAGGGAAGATAGCATTTTGTCCAAAGTCAGCCCCAATTATTAATTCAGTTTTCAGTTATAGCAGAAGGCAAGAGGCAAAAGTCAAACCCTTTTCATCACTAAGTTTAAGCTAGAAAGAATTTCTTAACAGCCTTGTCCATTGCTATATCAGTTATCAGTTTTCAGTTATCTAGTAGTAATTAAGGGTATATATATGGGCGCACAGATTTCCATTATACTATTAATAGTAGAAGATTTCTGAAAATTTGTCAAGTAGTTGGTTAATCTTTTTCTAGGGGATAAATCTCAGATTTGTGGGTTGAAAATAATCAACTAGATTCCCGGTTTTTAAAGAAATTGGGAATCTAATCTGAGTAATTTTCAGTTTTTTTCTGGTAGGTTACGGAGTGGGATAGATCGCCCTTGATAAAATTGCTTTTCTAGCTTGTTCAGTTTCCACCATGCTAACCCTAATGCTAAAGGTGTAACTGTCTCAATGATGACTATTAAAAGAGATGGTGAATGTAGGGAAAATGCCAAAATAGGACTACTTGCTAAAGCTAATAATGTTATGATTGCACACCATAATTTTAATAGTCGAATATTAGCTAAAGCTTTTCTACAACTGGAACAGTTTTCTGTATGGGAGTGATACCTTTCTAGTAATGCATCTTTTGGCAATGCTGGGGGAAATGGTTCACCGGGAAATGGTTCAGCGTTGTATTGGTTTACCCACTGACGTAGTTCAAAAACAAAACTATCGGCTTTGGTTGCTAGATAAAAAGCTTTGGTGAATTGAGGACTACCACCTTTTGCTGCTAAATAACGTTCTTGATGATGTAGAAAAATTTGGTCGTCTTCTAAAACACCATTTTGTCCAATGTGATAATACCAACGTGGTCGCAGTTTAATAAATATCCCCGGCAGTTTGGAAGCAAATTTAAAGGGAAACCGGGCAATAATTCGACATTCACCTTTGCGAATTGGTGTAGCATAAACAACAGTTAAAATTCTCCCTTTGGGTGAGTTAATATCATGCCATATCAAACCAGGGGCGATAAATGTTGTTGATAATTCTCCTGTTTGTTCGGTTTTTAACCCTTGTTTCCAAATCCCTTTAAACCCGTGTTTGTCTGAATTAATTACTTCTAATTCTAACGGTGCGGCATTGGCGCGATTTCCCACTGTGCGATGATGGGTAAAGGCGACATGACTGGGATCGAGAATGTTTTCTAATAGTGTAAGAGCATCATAGGGAACATCTCGAAATGTGTTGATAATTACCCATCCTTCTGGTGATTCTTCAATGGGTTCAACCAGAGGAATTTTAGTTTTAGCGGCGTTTTCTGGGTTGCCTGGGTAAACAAATAATAGTCCTTGTTTTGCGGTTGTAGGTAAAGATGATACACAGGCACGTTGAGAAGTTTCCGCTTTACCTCCTGGTACTTGCTGAGGAATTATTTGACAAGCGCCATCTCCTGAAAAAGCCCAACCGTGATAGGGACATTCTAAGAGTCCATTTTCGTTAATTCTCCCTTCGGAAAGTTTGGCTAAACGATGGGGACATTGGTCTATAAATGTTTGCCAAGATTGGCTTTGTTTATCCCACCAAATTACTATATCTTTGCCTAAAAGGGTAAAGGAAGTGGGTTTGGTTTTATCTAAGTCTTCTAGGTAGTGAATTGGATACCAGGCTTCTTGCCATTGAAAATTGTCAGGGTTGTCTTTGCCTGGTAATATTTTTGTGGTCAAATTATCACTTATATTTGGGGTTGTTTCTAGCATTTTTTTATGGCAATAAATAATCAAATACTATTATTAACTATGGCAGAGAGGATGGATAAATCACAAGTGGATGTTCACGGGTGAGGATATCCAATTTCTGTCAATACATTGTTGGTTGTGTTGCTTCACCCAACCTAAATTTTGCTAGTCATTGGTCATTGGCTAGTAATTAAGAATTACGAATTACGAATTACGAATTCTTCTGCTTGTCCCCAGAAGCAAGAATTAATTCAGCTATGATAGCAACGGTAGCAGTGATAGAAATTAACATAACGCTAAGGGCATTAATATCAGGTTTGACTCCAGTTCTAATACGGCTAAATATTTCCATTGGTAGGGTGTTAACACCGCTACCGGCTGTAAAACTGGAGATGAGAAAGTCATCTAAACTAAGAACAAAGGCAAGTAAACAACCAGATAAAATACCAGGCATTAATTGGGGTAAAACTACTTTAATAAAGGCTTGAATAGGTGTTGCACCTAAGTCTAGTGCGGCTTCTTCCAGGTGGGGGTCGAGATTATTGAGTCTAGCAGATACGACTAGTCCAATGTAGGAGAGACAAAAAACTATATGGGCTGCTACGACTGTCCAAATGCTTAAGGGAATGGCAAAGGCAGCTAAACAAACTAGTGTGGCAACTGCGATCGCAATATCTGGAATTAATAATGGTAAATATGATATTCCACGATACAATTTTTTACCGGGAAAGTGATAACGCGCTAAACCAACCGCCATTAAAGTTCCCAATACAGCGGAAACTGTCACCGCACTAAAGGCAACTAATAAACTATTATTCACAGCCGATAAAATGCGAGTATCACTAAACAGTTTTTGATACCATTCTAGGGTGAATCCTTGCCAAGTGGCACTGTAGGGTGATTTGTTAAAGCTATAAAAGCTTAGTACCAGGATAGGCAAGTACATGAACACAAATACCACTAGTGAGAACACCGCTTGCCATGAAATAGGAGCTTTTTTCGTTGGTTGAGAGATATTCATGTTTATACTTAATTGTATATTTATTGTATTATAATATACGATTTTCATCAAAGCAGTCAAGGTATTTATAGGTAAATTAGCAGAAAATCAATTACTGTTTGTTGCATAAATTTGCAAAATGTGAAGACTAAACAACCAAAATAATAATCCCTAAATATCAGCAGATAATAAATTGTTTATTTTGAGATAATTAGACTATTTTTGTGTATTAATTCACGATTATCATGATTATACTTCTGTGAATATTTGGCTAATTTATGTCTGAAGCAGAAGATAATTTCCCTACTAAGATAGACAAAAAATATCCAAGTTACGTCATAAGATTTTGAAGCAATTATCCATATAGTTGGTGTTTCAAGTGCTTTACTGCTATAGTAAATCGCTGGCCATTAATTTACATCAAAAAAATAAACACCACTAATTTACCGTCTTACCTTTTAGGAGGTTGATCATGAGAATTGCTCAGATTGCTCCATTGTGGGAAAGAGTACCACCACCAGCTTATGGTGGAATAGAATTAGTAGTGGGGCTGTTAACGGATGAATTAGTTAAACGAGGACATGAAGTTACGTTATTTGCATCCGGAGATTCCCTAACTTTGGCGAATTTAATATCAGTGCATCCCCGCGCTTTAAGACTTGATTCTACTGTTAAAGATTACAGTATTTATGAATTGCTAAATCTGGCTTTAGTTTATGAACGATGTGAAGAGTTTGATATAATTCATTCTCATACTGGACATACCCCTTTAGCTTACACAAAGTTGGTCAAAACTCCCACCGTTCACACCTTGCATGGAATTTTTACACCAGATAACGAGAAAATCTTTAAATACGCCAAAAAACAACCTTACATCAGTATTTCTGATGCTCAAAGAGAACCCAGATTAGGATTAAATTATGTAGCCACAGTTTACAATGGCATTGATGTTAGTAGTTATGAATTTTATCCCCAACCAATAAATGAGCCTTACTTAGCATTTCTGGGAAGAATGTCTCCAGAAAAAGGAGCGCATTTGGCAATTGAAATTGCTAAACAATCTGGTTGGCAGTTGAAAATGGCAGGTAAAGTAGATGTGGTAGATGTAGAATATTTTGAAAAAGAAATTAAACCACATATTGACGGTAAACAAATCCAATATTTAGGTGAAGCTAATCATGCTGAAAAAAATGTCCTGATGGGAGGTGCTGTAGCAACGTTATTTCCCATTACTTGGAGAGAACCATTTGGGTTAGTGATGGTAGAATCAATGGCTTCAGGTACACCAGTAATAGCAATGCGAATGGGTTCAACTCCTGAAGTAATTGCTGATGGTGAAACAGGTTTCCTTTGCAATCATACTCAAGAATTTATTCAGGCTATTGATAGAGTAGAGAGATTAAACCGCTATGCTTGTCGGCGATATGTAGAAACCCATTTTAGTGTGCAACAGATGACAGATGGTTATGAAGCAGTTTATCAACAAATTCTCCAGGATAAATTCGCTCAACAAAATGGATATTTACGACCTGCTGTAGTTAATTAGATTGATTAAATAGAGTGCGAATTGTCTCTATGCGTTGGCGATTTACTCCTAAGTCGCCATACCCTAATCGGGAAGCTGAACGTACATGAATTACTTGCTCGTTAGAGTCTAGATAAAATTCCACATCATCAACAAATCCCATCAAAGCAGTTTTGAATTCTGCATATAGATAATTTTCTGTTTCACTAATTATCTTGGTTCTAGGTAAAGATTGAATAATACCTTGAAGTTGAGATAATGCTTGTGCTGGTGTAGATGTAAAACTCAGCGGTGCAATTTGATGGAGTGAATCTGAACTCTGACTGCAAACACAGTTAGGACTAGCCGGACAGGGTGCTAATCTACCATCTTTAACGCCTAAATTATTGGGTCTTGTACCTGAGAATATCATAGGATTAATAATGAAACAATTATCAATTATCAATTATCAATTGTCAATTATCAATGTCACCTGCGTAATGTGCCAACAACCACAAAGCATAACGTTCTAATCCTACCAAAATAGCTGTAATTCCCAATGCCCAGGCAAATAATACTAGGTTACTAACATTATTAGCTTTGAGGGCAAAACTGACAGAGGTGGCAACGGCTGGGGGGTGCATAGCATCTAGTATAATCATCAGGAAAATGGCTGATACCATTGCCAGTCCACCGGAAATATACCCCCCACCAAACATTAAATAAGTGGTAAAACCAATACTCGCAGCCATCATTTGAGCAAGTATTAAAGTACGGATAGCATTAGTTCCATGTTGGGGGTCAAGATAAATTAAAAAAGCACTGGAAGCAAGAGAAGCAAATAATAGACGTTGTTGAGTCAGTGCTTCTACAAAACCCATAACTAATAGTACTGTTACGGTTGGGGCTATAGCCAATGCTATTTCTCCTTTCCAGTCTAACCTGCGCCTGAGTGTGCGATTTGCCCCTTGTAATGGTTTTAAACTAGAACGTTTTTGACTCATGCGGCCATAGCCTTTACAGCTTGTTACATCTACTTTAAGACTTTGGGGGTATGGCTTCTTCCTGCGAATGATAGACAATCTTGAAGCTGATGAAAACATCGGTAATCTAATCGTTCTATGATGCCATTAATTACCATTTAGCCTCACATCAATTTATGACATCCACAATTGCCATCAACAATAATCAAAAGTTACAACTCTCACCCTTAGAAGTTCCCAACCGTTTATTACTTGGCCCTGGTCCATCTAACGCCCATCCTGCGGTATTGCAGGCCATGAACACCACACCATTAGGGCATCTTGACCCCGCATTTTTAGCCCTGATGGATGAAATTCAGTCTTTATTACGCTACGTATGGCAAACGGAAAACCCCCACACCATCGCCGTTAGCGGTACAGGTACAGCTGCAATGGAAGCGACTTTAGCTAACACCGTAGAACCAGGAGATGTGGTATTAATTGGTGTAGCTGGTTATTTCGGTAATCGCTTAGTAGATATGGCGGGAAGATATGGCGCAGATGTGCGAACCATTACCAAACCTTGGGGACAGGTATTTTCCTTAGATGAAATTAGCACAGCTTTAGAAACTCATAAACCAGCAATTTTAGCTTTAGTTCATGCGGAAACCTCCACCGGCGCACGTCAACCATTGGAAGAAGTGGGTGAGTTGTGCCGTAAATATGGCACATTGCTATTAGTGGATACCGTAACTAGTTTAGGTGGTGTTCCCATTTTCTTAGATGAGTGGGGTGTGGACTTAGCTTATAGTTGCAGTCAAAAAGGGTTGGGTTGTTCTCCTGGTGCTTCTCCCTTTACCATGAGTCCCCGGGCAATGGAAAAGTTGCAAAAGCGGGAGAGTAAGGTTGCAAATTGGTATTTAGATATGTTGTTGTTAGGAAAATATTGGGGTGCTGAACGCACATATCACCACACAGCCCCGATTAATTTATATTATGGCTTACGGGAAGCATTGCGTTTAGTTGCAGAAGAAGGTTTAGCAAATTGCTGGCAACGTCATCAACAAAATGTCGAATATCTTTGGGAACAGTTGGAAAGTATTGGTTTAAAAATGCACGTTGCCAAGGAATACCGACTACCAACTTTAACAACTGTTTGCATTCCTGAAGGGGTGGATGGAAAGGCTGTAGCACGGCAGTTATTACTTGAGCATAACATTGAAGTTGGTGGCGGTTTGGGAGAACTTGCGGGTAAGGTTTGGCGTGTGGGTTTGATGGGTTTTAATAGTCGTTCTGAAAGCGTGGATAGGTTAGTTGAGGCTTTGAAGAAAGTTTTATAGCATATTGCAGATCAATAAGGTAGAAATTTTTATGACAAAGCCTTGCAGCAAAAGGGTTTTACTGCTGAAAACTGCTGTAGTTAAGTAGGGTTGTTGTATTTGGGTGCGTTAATTGAGAGTTAGCGCACCTGATGGCAAGAAATAAAGCAACAGCCAAGGTGGTTAGGACATCAACAGATGATAAAACCTATACTGTAAAAGCTTTTTCACTGGAGTCACCTGCTATAAAGATTAAAGCTGTGTTGGGTTATCTGCTGCTTTCTTTAGTAGTAATAACACGAAATAACTTAGGATTTTACTTAAGTATAGCAGGAGGCAGGAGGAAAAGCCTTGTTATATCTACGTTTCAAGGATTAATCATGTCCTAATTATCCTGGCTACAGCTATAGACAACGCTAGGAATACAGTATTGGTAATACTATCAGCCTTAGAATTTCGTTTAGTTGGCTTAATTATCTGTATTTTCAGCAAACAATGAACAAGATAAAAAAATATATAAGAGTTGTCAGTGATTATAGTTAGTTATTTGAGATTTATTTAAGTGAATCTACTAAAAAAAAATTGTTGTGAAATTACTGTAACGCCAACAAAACAATAATGTTATGTTTTAGAAAGTTGATTGATTGCTTTTGTAAGTCTTTAATTCTTCCTGAAGAAGAATAGAAGACCAAGAAAATAGAAACTACTATTCACAACAAGGGAATTATATTATGCAAGGCTACCAAATCAATATCGTCAATAACAACAGAACCTACTGCTTTAAGTGGCTGATGATGCTACCTCAAGTAATAGAAACACTAAGACAAAATTTTACACAATCAGAAATTGAACAAGCGGAAATATCTCCTTTAACTGTTGAAGAAGTTATTAAAATGCAAGCTGAATATGCGGCAGCAATAGAGGTTTGGTAAATTTACACCAAGAGAGAGAGACCAGAAAATAGGTAACTCTTAAAAGACAACAGAGTTGAAACTTGCTTGGCATCTGGCTTTGTTATTAAATTTTGTATATCATTTGCAATCTACTATATATCTCATGCCATGTCTGTTTGAATATTTATCATTTCTGTTTGGGCTGGAAACAGGTAAGAAAAAAACAGTTATGAACACTAATTAGGCAGATATTATATAACAATAATCCCTTCTAGTTTACAGGGATTATTGTTATTTATGCTGATGTAAAGTTTTGGACACAATCTTCAAGTCAGGAGAATAGGGCGATCAAGTAAGTTGGAAACAGACAGCCCATCTTGACCACATTCAATTTATCCAGAAATATGAACTACCAACTCTCTAGCATGGCTATGCTGCCGATGTTCCCAAATATAAATACCTTGCCATGTTCCTAAAACTAAATGCCCATTATTAATAGGAATAGTTTCGGAAGTATGAGTTAAAACTGTACGTATGTGTCCTGGCATATCATCAGCACCTTCGGCATCATGAATATAATAGTTGCCTTCTGGTACTAATTTCGCCATAAAATTCGCTAAGTCTCTTAACACATCAGGATCAGCATTTTCTTGAATGACTAAACTGGCTGAAGTGTGACGCAAGAATAAAGTACAAAGTCCAGTTTTTACCCCAGATTCTGTAACGATGGCAGCAATTGGCGCGGTAATATTTTGAAATGATTTACCCGTTGTGGTAACTCTGAGTAATTTTTGGTAGTGTGTCATACCAATTTGGGATTTTAGATTTTAGATTTTGGATTGGGAGTATTTTACCAACCTTAATTTACAGTGACTGAAAATAATTTATCACGGTCTTGGCTATAGTTTCATTCCCATCTTTCGCTATTGGTTGCGTTTGCTTTGGTGGTTGGGGTGAGTCATGGAGAAAATCCCAATTTCCTTGAAAAAATTCTGTTGGTGTGATAATTTGATGGTAATTGTAGTTCTTGATTCCTTCTAACAGCAAATTAGCTTCTGCAAAGTCATCACGGGGTATGGTGATAATAGGTAATTCTAAACGGGTAGCTTCTGCAAAAGTGCTGTATCCAGGTTTAGAAATCACTCGTCCACAAATTGACATAAAATCTACAGGCCGATATTGACGATTTGTGATTTTAATTAAGTTGGGTAACTCTGGTGCGGAAACATCAAAAGTGATAAATTGCCAATCAGGAAATTGACTAAGATGATGATACGGAATTGCTTGTAAACCTAAACCACCAAAGCTGAGTAAGATGGTTTTTTCTCGTGGTGCAGTTATTCCCCAAGTTGTGCGTATTTCATCGGTAGGAAAGTGGGGAGAACCACCTGTTAAACCTACATCTATAATATTGGGAAAAGCTGACATCTTTTCGTGGAAAGGAAGACGGAACAAGCGATCGCTCTTAGTATACCAATCACTAATCCAATCAGCAATTTCTATAAATTCTCCTCCCCAGTCTCGATAAATAAAGTCCCAGCTAAAGTTACTTGTCATCCAGCAGGGAATATTTGCCGCTTTGGCAAAGCCAGCAGCGAGAAAAGGAATATCCGCCAAGATGAGGTTAACACGATTTTGACGAATAAAATTAACTTCTGAGGCAATTAAAGAATTTTGCTTTTTCTGAATTTCCTGTAATTTCGTTAAAGTAGCGGCTTTATCCATTGTCAAACTATCTGTTTGCACCACACCTAAATCAAAAGCACGTTGACGGTGAATAAAATCACCTTTAATATAGGATTCTAACAACCATCTAGGTGCAGTTGTAACGATAATTAACAACACTTCTGGACAAAATTTTTGGATGGTTGCAGCTACGGCAGCAGTGCGGGTAGTATGACCAAAGCCGTGATTAGTAATGGCTATATATAAAATAGGTCTATTCATGATTTTTACGTGCGATAGCAAGGATGCAAAAGTTTTAATTTCAGGACAGTCAGGACTTACGCAAAATATCTCTCAAACCCTCATTCCTACCTATCCTTCGTGTTCTATCCTATGCCTTTGGCACGCTAGGCGAAAGGGAACACCTGCGGTGAACGTGGTTGATTTTTTCGTGACTTGTGCGTAAGTCCTAAAATTTATCTGCATCTGTTTCTTTTCATCCTTAAAAAGGGAGAGTTTCAACCTTGAATGAAACAATTGTCAATTGTCAATTGTCAATTATCAATTGATAAACACAGATTAATTATCCGCGTTTATCTGCGTGCATCTGCGGTTATTTTATATGACAAAAATCTTCAATTGCTGCTATTAATTGGTCAATTTCTGATTCTAAGGTTAAGTAATGAACACTGACGCGAATGCAGTTAGGATTGGCAATTATGCGGGTAAGAATTTTTTGTGATTCTAGAAATTGCACTAATTTGGTATTAGGCTGATTATTGGTCAGTTGAAATGATACTAAACCGCTTTGGGGTGGGGAATTTTTTAAACATTTGACATTTGGTAAATTCGTTAGTTGATGCCAAAGATATGCACTATTTTGGCAAATTTGCTGATAGCGTTCCTCTGGTGTTCCCCATTGGTTATGAGTGGCGATCGCTTCTCTTAAACTGATATATAATGGAGTTGCTAAGGTAGACACTTCATACCTCCTACTATCTGGTTGCCAATTGATTGGTTGTGCTTGGTCATTGGTAATAACTCCATTCAAACCAATAAATGTGGGTTGTAATTTTTCCCTGGCTTCCCTTCGCACATACAACCCACCCACACCAGCAGGACCGCATAACCATTTATGTCCAGTAAAAGCATAGAAATCTACCCCCAATTCTGCTAAATTCAAAGGTAGAACACCAACTGATTGTGCAGCATCTACTAACAATAAAGAATTGTTATTCCTGCATATATCTGCGATTTTGTCAATAGGTAAGACTTGACCCGTGTTCCATAAAACATGACTTAAAACTACCAACCGTGTATTGGGGCGTAAGTTTTCGGCAATAATACTTGCAGGGTCGCCTTCATTTAAAGTTGCTATCAAGGGACAAGTAGAAACCTCGACTCCAAACCTACGGCTAATTTCCCCAGCAGTGGCAATAACACCGGGATGTTCACAGTCTGAGAGTAGCATAGCGTCGCCAGGTTGCCAATCAATCCCCCACATTCCGATATTACAGCCAATGGTGACGTTACCTGTGAGAGTGATGGTGTCTGGTGTTACATTCAATTCTGAGGCGATCGCTTGTTTGGTAGCTTGCATTTGCGGAGATATCCAGCCATAAGCCTCCGTACCAAAGGGTCCTATTTCTTGAATATGGGCTTGACTTTGGGTAATAGCATCCATAGCCCCTTGAGGCATTGGTCCTTGTCCCCCATAATTAAAATAAATCTTATTTGCTAAAGCTGGAAATTGGGCGCGATGGTGATGCAACATAATCAATTTTGGATTTTGGATTTTAGATTTTGGATTTTGGATTTTGGATGTTAAAACTGTCATTTAGCTTAAAAACCCATATTAATAATTCTATTCCTCCTACACACCACACCCTACACCCTA
>NZ_LUFH02000024.1:0-14139 GCF_001586785.1 Sphaerospermopsis aphanizomenoides BCCUSP55 | reverse complement strand
CACCCTACACCCTACACCCACACCCTACACCCACACCCCACACCCTGTTCCTGCCTTTCCCCAAAATGACCCAATTATTGTTAACTTAGTAGGATGTTAATTAATGCTGAACTCCTGTTACAATATCAACGCTGTAAACGGCGGCCTTTTTTAGATACTCATGGTGACTATAACCAGCGAGATGTTTCTCATGAGTTGTTGGTGAAAGTACAACAAGACAAACTTAATCATCAACGAAGTGTTTTAGACAATTTGGAATACCATCAACCTAATTATCCTTCTGGAAACTGGCACGCAGGAGCAGCGGCCACGATAGAATTGATGCAGCAAGGGGTTGATATCATTCATCGCGGTGTGTTATTAGCCACTTATGAAGAAAAGTATACCTTGCTGAGTCGTCCAGATTTGCTTGTGAAACAGTCAGGAACATCCAGTTTTGGAGATTGGGTTTATGTTCCCGTAGATATCCAACTAGGTAAACGTCCCAAACAAGAATATCAAGTTATTGCTGCTTTTCACGCCGAAATTTTGGGGGCTTTACAGGAAGTAATACTGGAAACAGCTTGGTTGATATTGCGGAATAAGGATTCAAGATTTGCAGTGGACTTGGATAAATGGACACCGCAAATGCTGGACATATTAGCGGAGTATGTGGAGGTAATTGAGTCACCAGCAGCACCAGAAGTTTTTATTGCCCGTCAAAAATGCAATCTCTGTCACTGGTATAATCATTGTTATGAAGTTGCCCAATCTCAACAGCATCTCTCCCTTTTACCTGGGATAACACCGATTCGTTACACTCAATTGCAGGCGTTATCCACTACCACTTTAGAAGCACTTGTGAATACTAGTCCCAGCAGTTTAGAAAACCTCACAGGTTTTGATGAGCAAATAGCATCTAAACTAATAGTGCAGGCTCAAGCAACTTTCACAAACCGTCCTCTTGTTTTACCATACACCTTGCCGATTGAAAACCTGACCTTGACAGCCCCTATAGAGATATATTTTGATATTGAGGCACAACCAGATTTAAACTTAAATTACTTGTTAGGGGTTTTGGTGGTTGATAGACAGGAAAATACAGAACAGTTTTATTCATTTTTAGCAGAAACACCAGCCCAAGAAGAATTTATTTGGCAGCAATTTCTAGATTTAGTTTGGCAATATCCCCAAGCACCAATTTACCATTTTTGTGCCTACGAAGTTGATACAGTTAAAAAACTAGGCAGACTTTATCGTACACCATACTCCTCAGTCGGTCCTATACTGAATCGCTTTGTCGATATTTATGAACAATTAACCCAAAGCGTGGCTTTACCAATAGAAAGTTATGCCCTCAAAGCGATCGCCCGTTGGTTAGGATTTGCATGGAGAGATTCTGAAGCTACTGGTGCAAAGTGTATTTATTGGTATGATCAATGGTTAGAAACAGGCGATCGCACTTTACTAGAACTCATCCAACGCTACAACGAAGATGACTGTCGCGCTACCCGCAAAGTAAAAGACTGGCTAGTAGAATTTTTCCAAAATGAATATACTAGACGGTTGGCTTAAGTAAGTTTACACTTTTGCTATCTATGCCTCTCATCAAAAAACGTTTAAAATTCCCCTTATTTATTTACTTTGTTATTCCCATCATCATTATTGGTTTATTGTTTGGTAATATTGCTTCGGCATCAGTAAAAATAACTAGTATAGAATTTATTGGTGCAGCCAACTTACCCACAGGATTATCTTTCCAAAAAACCGAACTGGGAGGATTATCGGGAATTACTTACGATGCCAAAAACGACCTTTATTATGCAATTTCTGACGATAGAGGGCAAAAAGCACCTGCTCGTCTTTATACCTTGAAAATCAACCTTAGCAAAGGTAAATTAACAAAAGATGGTGTTGTTCCCGTAGCTGTCACCCCTTTGTTAGATGAAAACAATCAAAAATTTCTCCCTGGTGTCACTGATACTGAAGGTATTGCTTTAACCAAGGAAGCAACTGTATTCATTTCTTCAGAAGGAGATGTGCAGAAATCAATCAATCCCTTCATTAAAGAATTTTCCCTTGCTTCTGGCCAAGTGATTACTAGCCTACCAATCTCCGATAAATTTTTACCAGATTCAACCAATCAAAAAGGCATCCGTAATAACTTAGGCTTTGAAAGTCTCACCCTCACACCAGACAACCAATTATTATTTACAGCGACTGAAAACGCTTTAATTCAAGACGGTACAGCCGCAAAACCCAGTTTAGGTACTAACTGCCGCATTTTGCAATACAGTCTCACCAACAACCAGCAGCAAAAAGAATTCCTCTACCAAACAGAACCAGTTACACCCCTATTTGATTTTACAGGCAGGTTTGACAGTGGATTGGTTGATTTACTTGCTCTGGATAATCAAGGACACTTACTCAGTCTAGAAAGAACTTTTACCGGTCTGGGATTTGCTATTTCTTTGTTTCAGATTTCCCTAGAAAATGCTGACGATATACACAAGATTGATAGCTTGTCAAGCGTTGATACATCAAAAATCAAACCAGCCCAGAAAAAACTACTCCTAGACTTGCAAACTCTAGATGTGGCATTAGACAACATCGAAGGCTTAACCCTGGGTGCTAAACTCCCTAATGGACAGACTTCGTTAATTCTCATTAGTGACAACAATTTTAACAAACTACAAAGCACTCAAATCCTAGCTTTTAAACTCAAACTAGAATCTTCACTGAATAGGTTATTACGTCTGCTACGAGTTCCCAGTATTTAGGGACTTCCAACTTCCATCGTTTGGGTCCGCAGGGGAAGCAGGGGGCGCAGAGGGCGCAGGGGAGGAAGAATCTCATACTCAAATTGGTTCTCACTCATTGAATAATTTAATTTCTGGAAGTCCTTTAATCACTAACTCAATAGTATAATCACTGATAGACAGTATGATGATTAAATGCGATTTAAGTATTGTCACTATTACAAGATAACTACTAAAACATGTTACATAAGATTAAGTAGAGCTTACCAGTCGAAAAAATAAATGTGACATCTACTAACAGGATTAATGCTGTATGGCAATCCTGAATTATTGAATCCGAAATCTGATACCTGTTGATAAGACTAGGGCTTTAGCATAAATAAACTCTCACAAATCAGATAGGAATGCTATAGCATTATTGAGATTTGTATAGATAAACCAAAACAATAGCTGTAATAAATTTGCTAAAGTATCCTGTAGTAAATATCCATATTTATTTTGTGGTGCAATATAACAACCAGGATATGAATGAGTACAAAATAGAATCAGACATTTACATTGGTAAATTATTAAATAATCGTTATTTAATTAGAGATTTGCTTGGTGCAGGAGGGATGGGGCGAGTTTACCTAGCAGAAGATGTCACCAAGGACTGTATGTTAGTTGCTGTTAAAATGCTCTCTTTGAGTATAGGCAATAAACAGTTAGCTGAACGCTTTGGTCGAGAGATTTTTATTGGCGCTCAATTAGGTAAAAAGAGTCCACATATTACCCGGGTTATAACTTATGGCATTACTAAAGAAAGAGTGCCATTTTATGTAATGGAGTATTTGCGTGGCAGAACTCTTAAACAAATTTTGAAAATCGAGAGTTTAACTCTATCAAGATTTCTAGAAATCAGTGAGCAAATTTGTTTAGGTTTACATTGCGCCCATTTAGGAGTAACTCTAAATGGTAAAATTTATCCCATTGTACATAGAGATATTAAACCAGAAAATATATTTATTCATACTACTCCTCGAAAAGCAGAAATAGTCAAAATTCTTGATTTTGGAATTGCTAAGTTTTTGACAGAGAGTAGTGGGATGACAATGACTGAATCTTTTATAGGTAGTTTACCTTACTCTTCTCCTGAACACATGCAAGGTCAGAGAATATTGGATGTACGCTCTGATATTTATAGTTTGGGGCTATTAATGTTTGAAATGTTGACAGGAAAACATCCATTCTATACAACGAGTAATTCTTTTAGCACTTGGTGTAAACTTCATTGTATTCAAGCTCCACCTACATTTGAAGAAGTCAATCCTGATATTCACATTCCCCAGGAATTACAACAATTAGTAATGCGTTGTTTAGCCAAGAATGCGAATGACAGACCCCAGAGTATCAGTGAAATATTAGATATTATATCTAAACTCAAAACCTATATTCAACAAAATATTAACTATGATAATGGACAATTACATCCAGATCCTCATGTAAAACTAGTACCTTTAACATCAATTTCTGAAAAAGAGTGTTGGCAAAAACAGTGGCCTAAAAATAAACCATTAGCATTAATTTGTTTTCCCCATATTTTACATACAATAAAAGGAAATATACCAACGTTTTGGGCGATGTTACCTGAAGCTGAAATTATCAAGTTTCAAGAAAAAAAACACATTAATGAATTTATTAGTAAAATAGATTATCCAATGGTATTGTGGCTAACAATGTTACATGATAATGAATCTGGACTGATCAGGTGGCTATCTTATTACTTAGATATTAAAGATCACAGAGAAGAAAAAATATTGCGTAACTTAGCGGGAATAGGCTACTATCATCTGCTGTTTTTTACCCGTGAACCTCCTCATCACTGTAGCCATGTTATGACTTTTCTGCTGACAGCACAACAGCGTCAATATTTGTCTGACATTATTAATTCCAGTCAAACTGGCGAGAAAATGGTTACTGCTAAACAAGCAAAAATGATGCTAAAACTGGAGTATGAAAAACTCAAAATAGAAGTGATTAAAAAGTTAAATATCAACTAAAAAAATCACCAGATATTTTTTAAATCTTGGATAGCTAAATTATTGGATGTTTTTAAATCTCCATCATAATCTAGCAAATAAACAGTCATCTATTCAAAAAATCTTGTTTCTACTTAGAGGTTATTAAAGTGAAAAAAAACTCATTTGCGTCTCCAGAAAATAAGGAGTTGCTTGCCAACCGTTATCAACTGAAAAAACTAATCGGTAAAGGTGGCATGGGTGAGGTTTTTTTAGCTGATGATGTCTTGCTAGGTGGAACACCAGTTGCTATAAAATTTTTATCCCAGACAGTTGCCAACCCCAAAGTTCAAGCCAGGTTTAACCGTGAAGCCCTTTTGAGTGCTGCATTGAGCCAAAAGAGTATACACATTGTGCGAGCTTATGATTATGGTGTGAGTCAAAATGGTAAGGCATTTTATGTCATGGAATACCTATCGGGAAAGAGTTTAAAAGATTTAATTCCCGTACCATTGCCCATATTTTTAACTCTAGCACGCCAGATTTGTTTAGGTTTGCAATGCGCCCATCAAGGCGTGAGTATGGATGGAAAAATTTATCCTTTAGTGCATAGAGATATTAAACCAGCTAACATAATCGTGATTCCAGATCCTATTTTGGGGCAGTTAGTAAAAATATTCGATTTTGGTATTGCTAAATTCTTGAATTCTGCCAAACAACTTAATACTAAAGGATTTCATGGAACTTTACCCTATTGTTCACCTGAACAATTAGATGGAGAAGAATTAGACAGTCGCTCTGACATATATAGCTTAGGCGTGATGATGTTTGAGATGCTAACAGGGCAAAAACCTTGGCAACCAGAAACTGACTATTTTGGGGCTTGGTATAAGGCACATCTATTTGAAAAGCCAAGAGCGATCGCAGATGTTAATCCTTATATAAAAATCCCCCAGCAATTAGATGATTTAATTATGGCTTGTTTACAGAAAAAACCAGAGCAGCGTCCTCAAAATGTGGGAAAAATTCTGCAAGTATTGGTAAATATTGAAAAATCTTTGCAAACAACCACAGTCACAAGTTTAAAGACAAAATCCCCTGCTCTTAGTTCCTTAGTTCCTGGACATTCAGAAAAAATCACCAATACCTATGGAGAAATTGTCTGGCCTGAAAATAAACCAATTGGGGAAATTGTCTTTCCTCGGCTGATAGATACAGCAAAAGGATCTATGGTTTCTCTGTGGCTAATGTTACCTGAACAAGAAATTAACAAGCGCACCGATACTAAACGCTACAACCAGTTTATTTTTATTACCTCCCCCCACCCCATGCTGTTATGGTTGACAGTGCTTTACAATCAGCCACTAGGTGCTAAATGGCTACCCTGCTACTTGGATATGCAAAATACTCAAAATATCAAGTTAGTAACCACCTTAGCAGCCAACAAGTCTTACCCTTTAATTTTCTTTACTTTGGAGTCCCCTCACAACTGTACCAAAATCCTCACCAGTACCATTGCCCCATCACAGCGACAAAAGTTAAAAACTTGGGTTCAACAAACTCAGCAACTACCTTCTTCCTCTCAAGCCCAAGCCAGTAAACAGTTGTTAAAGCAGAAGTATAAGCAGATGCAGCCTCAGATATTGCAACATCTAGAATCTCAAATCAAGGTTGTAGTGTAGTCATGGGTGTGGGGCTAGTAACTGAATCAAAATATCTACCTAAATCTACTCATATCTGATTAAATAGGAAGCTATCATGAGGATTTGAGTAGGTTTTATATAGCGGAAGATGGGATCAACAAAAAGATCAATATTTTTTTTCTAACCTACTTGACAATTAGAAAATAACAGGCAATAATAATAAAGTTGAAAACAACAAGGGACTGTAGTTCAATTGGTTAGAGCACCGCCCTGTCACGGCGGAAGTTGCGGGTTCGAGCCCCGTCAGTCCCGTTCTAAAGATAAGGAAAGCTGAGTAATCATAAAAAGTCTCAGTTATGCTGATTTGTTCAGCCTGAGAAAATCGCCTATATATGTGGTTTACAACCACTCAGCACTTGTTATATTGATCATGCTTTGAGAGAGAGAATTAACTGTGTCTGTTAGAGTTCGGATTGCTCCTAGTCCTACAGGGAATTTGCATATTGGTACAGCCAGAACTGCTGTATTCAATTATTTATTTGCTCATCACCATGATGGGAAGTTTATTTTACGGATTGAAGATACAGATTTAGAGCGATCGCGCCCTGAATACACTGATAATATTCTGACCGGACTGCGCTGGTTAGGATTGAACTGGGATGAAGGTCCATTTTTCCAATCTCAACGTTTGCACCTCTACAGGGAAGCAGTGCAGAAACTGTTAGACCAAGGATTAGCCTATCGTTGCTATACCACATCAGCAGAATTGGACGCGCTGCGGGAAGCACAAAAAGCCAGAAACGAAGCGCCAAGATACGATAACCGTCACCGTAACCTCACCCCAGAACAACGCGCTGCTTTTGAAGCAGAAGGACGCTCCTCTGTAATTCGCTTCAAAATTGACGATGACCGAGAAATTGTCTGGAATGACTTAGTACGTGGTCAAATGTCCTGGCGTGGAAGTGACCTGGGCGGTGATATGGTCATTGCCCGGGCTGCTGCTGATGGTATTGGTCAACCACTATATAACTTTGTTGTCGTAGTGGATGACATTGATATGCAAATTACTCATGTCATTCGCGGTGAAGACCATATCGCCAACACAGCCAAGCAAATTTTGTTGTATGAAGCTTTGGGCGCAAAAATTCCCGAATTTTCTCATACACCGTTGATTTTGAATCAAGAAGGGCGCAAATTGTCTAAACGGGATGGAGTAACTTCTATTTCTGACTTTCAGAAAATGGGTTTTACTGCGGAAGGTTTAGTCAATTATATGACCTTGTTGGGATGGTCTGCCCCAGATTCTACGCAAGAGATATTTACCTTAGAAGAGGCGGCTAAGGACTTTACATTTGAACGAGTGAATAAAGCTGGTGCTAAATTTGACTGGGATAAACTGGATTGGATTAATAGCCAATATATCCATAATATGCCAGTAGATCAGCTTACAGATTTACTGATTCCATTTTGGCAAGAAGCTGGATATACATTGACTGGTGGTAGAGAACGTCCTTGGTTAGAACAGTTAGTGAGTTTAATTGCGGCTAGTCTAACTCGGTTGGTGGATGCTGTCGCCATGAGCAAAGTCTTTTTTACGGAAGTGGTAGAATTCAGCGAAGAAGGTTCAACTCAACTTCAGCAAGAAGGTGTAAAAACGACCTTGCAAGCTATTGTCACAGCTTTGGAAAATCAGCCCCAACTTTCAGCAGATATTGCCCAAAATATCATTAAGCAAGTGGTGAAAGAGCAAAATGTGAAGAAAGGGTTAGTCATGCGATCGCTCAGAGCAGCTTTAACTGGAGATGTGCATGGGCCAGACTTAATTCAATCATGGCTATTACTAAATCAGATTGGTTTAGATAAACAACGTTTAAATCAAGCCCTAATCAGGGAATAGGTGATAGGTGACAGGTGAAGCAGCGCGGTCTTGGGTGTTTCTCCCATAAGCGACTGCTACACCCCTGCTTCCCTTGCTCCTCATATATTGGGAACTTAATTGTCAGATTCATGTCTTAAAATACATTTATAAATGAATGTAATACTATGGCAACCAAAGCTCTCAATATAGAAAAAAAATTATCGTTGATAATAGTTACACTCTTGATCACAACTGTAATTCCTGATCTTGCTGATGCTAAAAAAGTGCCACCTATTTTTGGTGATATCACCATTGGTAACAAATTTTCGCCTGACCCTTTGGAAGTACGAGGAATGAGTGGTGGTTCAGTTCCAGCCAGCAAAGTCAATGGAGGAAATGAAACCCCTACAGGTCCATGTAGCGGGTTTGTAGATCAAGCGCCAGATCATATCCTCAAACTAACCAGTAAATTTGACTACCTGAAGTTGCAAGTGGACAGTCCCGCAGACACCACTATTATGATTAAAGGAAAAAGCGGTAATTGGTGTAATGATGATTTTGATGGTAAAAATCCCGGTATTGTTGGTGAATGGTTGCAGGGAACTTACCAAATATGGGTTGGTTCTTACGAAAAAGGTAAATATTTACCATACACTTTAAAAATTACACAAATTAAGTAATTATTGCAGCTGATTCCCGTTTGTAATTATACCAATGGTTAGGAGTAAAACCCTTTTGTATTCACAGTGTAGAGCAGGGTAAGCTCTTGAGATACGGACTTTGAAGTTTTAATTGTTAGCTTTTGCGTACATTATTGATCAGAGGAATCTATCCCCAGAACTACTATCAAAGAAGCAAATTTATAGACAAAAAGCTGTGAATTATGTCCTTAAATTATATTGCATATAAAGTTTAACAGTTCTTCGAGGTTGTTTAAATTTTTAGATAAAATTATGAGGTTGATGTTTTGACTATTACTTCTCCTTGGAAGGCAGAGGAGTGAAAAATCGGATTTTTTTCTGGTTTCACCCTTCAAAAAAGAGGTTTTAAACCTTGAATGAAACAATTATCAATTGATCATAGCTAATTTCTAGTTTTTATAGCAATAGCCAAGGTGGTTAGAACATCAATTGATAATGAAACTCCCACGACAAGAGGGTTTTACTCCTGAGTCCTGCTATAAATTTTAGACACAATTATTTTATTTATGTCCTAACATCATGTGTATAAGGCTTTATTTATATCAATAAATTATATTATTTTAAATCTAGGTATTTAGAAAAAATAAGAGAAAATCAACTCTTAAGTTAGAGGATAAGACAATGAAGAAAATAGTAATTGCAGACTTAAAATATAATGCAGAAAGCCTTTTTCGTGAGCTATCTGTGGTTGAAACAGAGACTGTATCTGGTGGTAGTGGTGGGAGTATTAATAATTATTTTATAGCAGCTAATACTGGAAACGTGGAGAATACAGGGACTGGTGATGTTAAAGGTGTAGATAGTGGCATCCGCGATAATAAGGTCGCCACTATAGACTATTCCAGGTCAGTATACGTTATCATAAATTCTTGGTAATGAATTATTTGGATTGTGGCACTGACATTACGAAATTTTTAGTTAGTTGAGGGTAAAACATTTTTTTAGGGCATTTTTTTTCACAGATTTTACCCCTCATAAATTTTTATACCTGCTCATTTCTGGATTGGTAAATTAAGACAATGGCTGCAATCATGAATACTGAATTAAGTTCTGCTAACGTCAATAGGCTTTTTCAGAAACTGACTTTAGAAGAAATGGAGTCAACATCAGGAGGTAATACTGTTATTCCTTTATGGAGTAGTGGTTTAGCAACTTTATCTTTAAATATGTTTTATGATGAGCTAAATGGCTTATTCAGTAAATATTACATCCCCCCGAATTTTTACAACAATAAGCTTTTTACAGTTGATTTTTCGGGAATAGATGTATTTTTAGTAATTTAACACTTACAGGGGTTAAAAATTAGTTCATACTAACTCTTAACCCCTTTAAAAATTACACTGCTATTGCTTCTAAGTTTCGAGATTGTTGCTGACGACGACCCAAACAAATCATTTGAATAGGTTGATCTGGACCTGTCACCAAACCACGGCGTTTTGGTTTAACTTCACGAGTATCAGCTAGTTCCATTTCCCAACCTTGGAGAATTTTAGCTAGTGCTAATTTCATTTCAAATTGAGCAAATGCTAGACCAATACAACGTCTTGCACCAGCGCCAAATGGTATAAATTGGTATGGGGAAAATTGTTTTTCTATAAAGCGTTCTGGGTTAAATTGTTTAGAGTTGGGATAAATATCTTCTCGATGGTGGGTGAGATAAATTGAACCATTGATAACTGTACCTGGTTCGAGGTCATAACCACACAAGGAAATAGGAGTTTTTACCCTACGGGGGAAGGTCAACATCGCCACTGGATAAATTCGCAATGTTTCATTACAAACAGCAGTTAAATAGGGCAATTTAAAGATGGCGGTGGAGTCTGGATTTTCACCTAAACTATCCAGTTCTGCTAGTAATTTTTGCCGTACTTCTGGCAGTTTATGAATCCAATATAAAGCCCAAGCGATCGCAGTGGCTGTGGTTTCATGACCTGCTACTAATAAGGTGATTAATTCATCACGTAATTCTACATCACTCATAGGTTCGCCAGCTTCATCCCTTGCGGCCATGAGTAAGCTGAGAATATCTGTGCGGGAAGGGTCAGGATTTTCGCGTCGTTCCTGAATTTCTGCATATATGAGTTGGTCGGCTTTATTTTGGCGCTGTTGCTGTTTTTCCCATAATTGAGATATACCAATCACATTTTGTAGACTGGGAAAATAGAGTAAGGCCACTCTCCAAACCTGGCTACCTGTATCTAAAATTTCACACAGCATTTGCTGTAATTTTTCGGCACGTTCTCCTTCATATAGTCCAAACACAGCTTGCATCATGATACTTAGAGTAATGTCTTGAGTAGCAATTCGCACGTTGAATGGTTGATTTATTTGCTGTTTATTGATGACTTTCTCAGTGATATCGTTAATTAGGTCAGCATAATTCCGCATTCTTTCGCCATGCAACGGTGGCATAATTAATTGGCGTTGACGCTGGTGTTGTGAGCCACTAAGTAAAATCATGGAATTATTACCTAGTAAATATTTAAATGGTTCATTCAAGTCTCCTGGTGCTTCTAACTCTTTGGTGTCGTTGCTTAAAACCTCCTGCATTGCTTCTGGTGTATGGACAAAAACTATCGGTGGCAAATTTGGGATTAGCTTGAGAGTGAAGATATCTCCGTAGTTTTTGACGCATTCCTCCATATAGGTCATGGGACTCAATACCCAGCGGAGAATTTGCAGGTTGGTTGGGGTTGTGGGTCCTTTTGGTAGAGGCATAAAAATTTTTGTGGTAGATGTCAGTTTTTATTCTTAAATCTTACGTTAACTGAAAATAATTAGTTTTTCTGGGTTGAGTATTTAAATTGCTTATCCTGATGTGGGAAAAAAGGAATCTACTGTTACAACCTGAAAGTTGTAAAATTTTGGTTACATTAAACAACCATCTCCAGTTTTTTCCGATTTTATTAAGGTACTCAGCATGACAGCTACTACGACAAAGGCAGCTTCCGCAATTCCCAATTTTTGTGAAGGTATTCAATATTTTGGGGAAGCATTGCCAGATTTTGAAACTTATGGGGCAACTCCCGTGATAGAATCGGGTCAGAGTGCGATCGCAAATCCTACCGATACAAATGCAGTATATCAAACTCTACTGGCGGCTGATGCCCTACGCTACCTAACTCTACAAATCACTGGTAGCAAGGCTTCTGGACATCCCGGCGGTTTTGCCAGCCAAGCGGAAGCTTATGCAGCTTTGGTCATGCTGGGACATAAAAACATTATCACCGAAGTAGGACACCACGCCCCCGGTTTTTATAGTGCCATGTTCTTAGACCGTTCCTTAGAAGACATGGGCATTTCTACAGTACAACAATTGCGCGATCGCTTTCGAGAAAAGCATGGATTATTAGGACACCTTTCCGGCTACATTCCTGGTATTCTCGCACCGGCTGGACCCCTGGGACAAGGACAACATTTCGCCATGGCCGCAGCACTGTTGCACCGTGACAAACTCTTCCCCTTCACCGTGGGAGACGGGGGACTGGGAGAACCCTATATCATGAGTTCAATGGCGCATTTCAACACCGCTTACCCCACCGTCACCAACTTTTTACCGGTGTTGGTGTGGAACGGTTACAGCCAAGAACACCACAGCATGGTATCTTTGAAAACCAACGCAGAGATGATTGCCTACTGGCAAGGTAACGGTTTTGCCGAAGTCGTATTAGTCAATGCTAAAGATTTTGACGACCAAAATCAAGCCGGTGAATATGTTGATAGTACCGCATTTTCCTTTGCCAACCGCCTAGAATTTACCAAAGCCGTATTAGTAGGTATGGATAAAGCCGCCCGTTCTGCACTTAGCGGTAAATTGACCGTATTTATTATCAAACAACTCAAAGGGGCAGGGGTTCACGCCTTGGGGGCAAAATCACACAACCTCTATCCTAAAGATACATTAGACGCGCCCCACATTGCTACCGCCTTACAAAAACGGGCATTATCAGCCGCAGCATGGGAAATTGTGCGGACAAATGCGGAACGGGCTGGAGGTGGTCCCGCAGCCAAAACCGCAGTTACAGAATTTGAATTACCCTTAGCAGATTTAGGCGAATTACCATTAGAAGAATATAAAGTTGGGGCAGTTCCCCAAGTGGCGACAACGGCAATGGGAAGGTTAGTGGGCATAGTCGGAAATAAAGATAAAAATTTCCTCGTCACTAACGCTGACGGAAACGAAGCTTCAGGAATTGCTAACATTAACCAAGCCTTAAAAATCAATCACCCGACCACCGATGATTTATATAATCAAGCCCCAGGAGGTCAAGTTTACGAACCTTTGAGCGAAGATGCTTGTGCAGGTTTAGCGGCTGGTTTATCCTTAATGGGGGCGAGAACATTGTGGTGTTCTTACGAATCTTTTGCTATCAATGGTTTACCAATTTGGCAAACTGTCACCCAAGCAATGGCAGAATTACGCCGTCCAACTCCCTCGACAATTACATTATTTACAGCCGGGGCTTTAGAACAAGGACGCAACGGTTGGACTCACCAAAGACCAGAAATTGAAGCTTATTTTGCTTCTTTGATGAGAACAGGAAATGTCTTCCCATTATTTCCCCCAGATGCTAACAGTATTCAAGTCTGTTATAACTGGGCTTTGCAAACAAAAAATAAGGGCATTGTCATTACTGCTAGTAAGTCTCCTTTGCCAATTCGTAGCACCTTTGCCCAAACTGAAAAAGGCTTAATTGATGGTGCAGTGTTATTACATGAAGTGGCTGGTGGGAAAACAGTTGTATTTGCTGTCATTGGCGATTTGACATTAATTCCTGTGTTTGAAGCGGCGGCATTTTTAGAGACTGAAGGTATTGGTGTGAAGATTGTTTCTATTATCAATCCTCGCCGTTTATATCGTCCTCATGATACTGCTTGGGATACTTGTTCTGAACCAGATAACGGTTTTTTAAGTGATGCCGATTTTGAGCAATTGTTTGGTGGAGATGCCTTAATTGGTGTGACAGGTGGCGCTGCGGCGATGTTAGAACCAATCATGTTACGCAGTAATTCTAAGCGTGATTCTTTTGCCTGGAAGCGTGGGGAAACTACGGCTAGTGCGGGTGAGTTGATGGCTTTTAATGGTTTGACTGCGGAGGCGTTGACGAAGCGGGCTATTGAGTTAGTGCATTAATATCATATTCTGTAGGGTGTGTTAGCGATCGCGTAACGCACCTTACAGAAATATGATATTGTTAAAAT
>NZ_LUFH02000248.1 GCF_001586785.1 Sphaerospermopsis aphanizomenoides BCCUSP55 | reverse complement strand
AAATATGAGTAATCTACTGAATTATATTGAAGAGAATCAAAAAGAAACACAGAGGTTGATTGGACTGGAGTATGTGGAGTTACAACAGTTAATCGAAAATGCGGAAAAATTACACAATGAGAAACAAGGTTTATTAGAAGCAAGAAAAATTAGAATTATTGCAGGTGGAGGTGGACGTAAACCCAAATTATCTATCCGTGAACAAATAATTTTAACCTTGGTGTATCTGAGGCACATGACAACATTTCAACTGCTGGGGATTCAATTTGGAGTCAGCGAATCTACAGCCAATAGTACATTTAATTACTGGTTGCCACTCCTGAGAGAGTTACTGCCATCTAGTTTACTTGAACAAGTAAAAAAAAACGCATCTGACTATGAAATAGTTAAAGAGATACTGACAGACTATGAATTAATTGTAGATAGCTATGAGCAAGTCAGGGAAAGACCTGGAGACAATCAAGAACAAGAAAAATATTACTCTGGCAAGAAGTGTCATCATACATTTAAAACTCAGATGGTTATCTTGCCAGATGCCAGTGACATAGTTGATGTAGTGGCTGGGGAAAAAGGTCCCAAAAGTGATATTACTTTATTCCGAGAACATCGCTCAAAGTTTGACCAAAACCAAAGATTTAAGGGAGATTTAGCCTATCAAGGAGAAGATTTAATTTCTACTCCCATTAAGAAACCAAAAAAGCGAGAATTAACGATTGAACAGAAAGAAGAAAACCAGAAATTCTCAGCCAAACGGGTGTTTGTTGAACACCGTATTCGTTCCGTCAAAATATTTCGAGTTGTCCAGGAACGATTCCGGTTAAATCCTCACAAATATGAACAAGTAATTTTGACAATTTGTGGCTTAGTCAGATTACGAATTGGCTCCCTCATATTACCAACAGAAATAAATCCCTTAACCCCTGGCTAAAATTGACGCATATAACTTCGTGTTTTTATCTTGTTACTATCACTAAATATCTCAAACACCTATTCTATCGTCTACATTAGCTAATTTGCAA
>NZ_LUFH02000247.1 GCF_001586785.1 Sphaerospermopsis aphanizomenoides BCCUSP55 | reverse complement strand
TTATGCTTCGCAAAAATAGTGAGAGTAGAAAATTCATTTTTCCATGTAATACACGGTAAAAATTTGTTAACCTAACTGTGTATTACATGGTAAAGTTTATGCTGAAACGGGATATCCAAGGGAAATTTGCCCTCAAAAACGATGATTACCGTCAAGTACGCTCACTGAGACTGACTGATGACACATGGAAAGCATTGGGCATAGCTGCTGAATGCTTAGGAATAACAAGAGCAGATTATTTAGAAGAAATGGCGAAAAGCAACAACCTACCAAGTAATACATGGGAAGAAGAAGACCCATCCCCGTGTATTACACGGGGAGATAAGAATCAAGATCAACAACCTGACATCGCTGAAACACATATACCAACACCGCCCAACATGACAGAACTTGAAGTTTTACGCGACCAAGTGTTACAGGAACTAAAATTGGGTAAACAATCCTCTGCGTACAAAACAACCCAAAAAGCTCTAAATCAATTCATCACTCTATTGAGCAAAAGACTGTAAATTTTGTAACTACTCTCCAACCTTATCTCGTTGTGGCTTGCGTTGTCCAACACTTCTACGCCCATTTTTCTTAGGAACTGCTTCAACGGTAGATGGCTCAGTTGTTAAAGACACCGCTACAGTCTCAGAACTAGATGTATCTTGTGGCATTTCCTCTGAAACTACAGTAGCATCCTTCTTAGAGCGAGTTTGTCTCTTCTTGGGTTGGGTTTGTGCTTCTGCTGTCTCCGTAACAGAACTGGGTATATTCTGTGTCATTTTCTGAGTATCCTGTATCATTTCCGTTACTACAACAGCTTCCTTCTTCTTGCGCGTTTGTCTCTTCTTAGGCTGAGTTTGTACCTCTGCTACCTCAGTCATAGAAGTTTGAGAATCCTGCGTCATTTCTTGGACGTTCTGTGTAGCTTCCGTAACTGCCACAGGAGATTCCTTCTTTTTCCGAGATTGCCTCTTCTTAGGTTCTGGGCTACTAACTATTGTTTCTAAAGTAGAAGTATCAGCCTGTACCGTCTCCTTCTCAGAACGTTTTTTACGATTAGATTTAGTAGTAGCAGTAGAAACAGGTGCAAC
>NZ_LUFH02000246.1 GCF_001586785.1 Sphaerospermopsis aphanizomenoides BCCUSP55 | reverse complement strand
GAACAAGCGCATACAATTGACAACACACTAGATATGTTGCGTTGCCAGTACAATTATCAGCTTGGACAAAGGTTTGAATGGTTAGAACAAAATCGTTGCTCTATTGATAGATGCTCACTTGCTGTTTGCCATATTCCAGAGTTAAAAGACAAGCCCACCCGCTTTAGCCAGCAAGCATCACTAACCCAACTTAAACAGGAGCGAACTTGGTACAAAGACATTCATTCTCAGGTATTGCAAGAAGTACCCAAAAAAGTTGAGATAGCTTTTGACCGATGGCTTAAAGGTGATGCTAATGGCAAACGCAGTGGTAAACCTAGATTCAAAGCTAAGGGTCAATACAAAACTTTTACCTATCCACAATTCAAAAGGGAACACTTTCAAAATGGCAAAATAACACTTTCAAAAATAGGCACAGTCAAAGTAATTGTTCATCGTCCAATACCTGACGGGTTTGATATTAAAACTGTCTCTGTTACTAAAAAAGCTGATGGCTATTATGTTACCTTGAGTCTAGAAGATCAGACAGTTCCAATTATTAAACCTGATTTTGACGAGACAAATATTGTTGGTATTGATGTTGGGCTGATAGATTTTTATGTTGCTTCTGATCATACCCGTATTGCTGCACCAAAGCATTTACGCAAAGCCGAACGTAAGCTAAAATCCGCACAGCGTAGAGTTTCTCGTAGAAAGAAAGGTTCTAATCGTCGCAAAAAAGCTATACAAAAACTTGGAAAGCAGCACAAAAAAGTAGCAGACACAAGAAAAGATTTTCATTTCAAAACAGCTAAAAAACTTCTGGATAAATACGATGTAGTAGCTGTTGAGAAATTGAATATCAACGGACTTGCTAAATCAAGATTGGCTAAAAGTGTAAATGATGCCGGATGGGGGCAGTTTATCTCAATACTCTCAAACAAAGCCGAGAATGCTGGTTTGAAGGTAATAGCTGTAAATCCAAATGGTACTAGCCAAGAATGCTCTAGCTGTGGTTCCAAGGTAATAAAGCCTCTATCTCAAAGAATGCACAACTGTCCTATTTGCCAAACAAGCTTGTGTAGAGATTTGAACGCCGCTATCAACATCAAGAATCGTGGGACGCACGATCTAAAAGCTCAGATAATGTCCTCATAGAGGAGTCTCTGAGAAGCCCTCGCCTACCCGAAGGCAGGCGATGGGTACGTCAC
>NZ_LUFH02000245.1 GCF_001586785.1 Sphaerospermopsis aphanizomenoides BCCUSP55 | reverse complement strand
AACAGCAACAAAAATTTCTCGGTTAATACATAGCTGACTTTGGGTATTATTAATTAATGTATACATTAACTTACTATCACTTTACTTATAGTATCATAAGTTTTGACGCTCAGACTTGATAGCGAAGAAAGTAGTTAAATACCTCGAAATACAGGAGACGTAAAATCATTGCTACTAGGATTTAAAACCGAGTTAAAGTTAAACCACATTCAACTCTTAAACATAGTAAAACACTGTGGAGTAGCCCGTCATGCCTGGAATTGGGGATTAGCATTAACTAAACAAATCTTAGACCATAACCAAAATAATCCTGATGAGAAAATCAAATTTCCTACAGCAATAGACCTACATAAGTGGTTAGTAGCTTTAGTAAAGCCGTCAAATAAATGGTACTATGAATGTTCTAAATCAGCACCACAGGAAGCACTCAGAAATTTAAGAAAATCCTGGGATAGATGTTTTCAAAAAAAATCAGGAGTCCCCAGATTTAAAAAGAAAGGTAAACAGGATAGTTTTACCTTAGAAGGAACTGTAAAAATCTTAGGGAATAATAAAATTCAAGTTCCCAAAATAGGGATATTAAAGACTTATGAAAGATTACCTCAAACTCAACCCAAATCTGTCACTATCAGCCGCCAAGCCGATAGATGGTTTATTAGTTTCAAAATAGAAGTAGAACCAAAAATATCAAATTTAGATAATGTTGTGGGTGTAGATTTAGGTGTGAAAAATCTAGCAACATTATCTACAGGTGAAGTCATATCTGGAGCTAAGTCTTATAAAGAATATCAATCAAAATTAAGGAGATTGCAATGGTTAAACAGACATAAAATCATGGGTTCAAATAATTGGAAAAAAGCCCAACTCAAAATAGCTAGATTACATCAAAAGATAGCAAATATCAGAAAAGATACATTACATAAATTAACTACACTGTTAGCCAAAAACCACGGTGTGATAGTGATAGAGGATTTGAATGTTTCTGGTATGTTAGCTAATCATAAACTAGCAAAGGCGATTTCCGATATGGGTTTTCATGAATTGAGGAGACAATTAGAGTATAAATGTCAACTGTACGGGACAAAATTAGTGATAGTTGATAGATGGTTTCCTAGTTCTAAAACCTGCTCTAATTGTGGAGTAAAAAAAGAAACTCTGTCATTGAGTGAAAGAGTGTTTAAGTGTGATAGCTGTGGATTTGAGTGTGACAGGGATTTGAATGCGGCTATTAATCTCGCTCAAGCTGTCAGTTAGGCAGTGTTAGCCTGTGGACTGATTAGTGCCGACACTTTCAGGAGGAAGCAGGAAGT
>NZ_LUFH02000244.1 GCF_001586785.1 Sphaerospermopsis aphanizomenoides BCCUSP55 | reverse complement strand
TAAAGATAAGATTTTGTTGTCTAAACTTCATTAAATAATCACTTTGACTAATCAAATAAGGTAAAAAAGACGTAATTCTGAAAAATTGACAAAAAAATCCCCAAAAAAGCCGTGATAAGAGGGTAGAAAGGTTCATGACCAAAAAAGAAATAGCAATAGAAGTTAAAGAAGTATGAGGCAATTTAGCCATGACTCTACCCAGGCTAAATCTTCGTTTACCTTGTCCGAATTTACCCTCAATAGAATTACGAATCCGTTCATCATCAATAGCTTGTTTCTTTGTTTCTTTACTGACATTTTTAGGTGGTCTACCCAGTGGTGATCCGCTAATTCTAATTCCTCTTTCTTTACACCAGTCTCTATTTTCCCTATTACGGTAAATTTTATCTACATGAACAGATTCAGGATAATATCCAGTGTAATTTTTGTAGGCTTCAACCTGTGATTTTAAGTCCCCTGATTCATTAAAATTATCCCAACTGATATGGTCTAAAAATACATAACCATCAAAGCAACTAGCTGAGAACTTTGCCCCAAATTCCGTGTTTTTAGCGGCTTTACCACGGACTATCGGACGAATATGTGGTTGACTTAAGCTGACAATTCTGTCTTCTATACTCCGTTTTTCATGTTCATATAACCATAGTTGTTGACGATACACTTCTGCCACTACTAGCAACATTTTATATTGTCTGTTGCTCAATTCTAAGAGTGACGCACCCGCATTCATTAGTTGTTGAATGTGCGCTAGGTTTCTTTTGATATATTGCAGTTGTTTCTTGATAGCTTTTCTTCTTTCAGAGGATTTTACTTTCTTTTTTCTAGCTACTACTAAATAATCTTTTCTTGCTCTTTTTCTGTAGGTTCTGGGTTTGTTGCCTTTTTTGATTTTCAGGGAGTTATATAATATATCTATAATTGTTTCTGTGTGCAATCTTATGCTTGATTTAATAATCCTAAATCTGTGGGATAACTTATATCTGCTGGCGCACAACTGGCATCTAATATTAATTTACCTCGATTCATCACCTCACTTTTTGAATCCTCTACTTCTGACTTTTTTGCTTTTACTTCTTCCTCCTCTTGACTTTCTAATACATTTTTAACTATCTTCTGATTCAATTTATTGACTAAGTTCATATCTATCCTTTCTCGAAAATGAACTAGCATTGATGGGTCAAATGGGGAATGATTGCTATAGGCTGACATTCCTATAAAGTATTGCAGGTAAGGGTTTTCTCTAATCTGTTCTACTGTTTCCCGATCACTTGTCCCTAGTTTCTCTTTGATTATTAATGCTCCCAATGCCATTCTAAATGTTTTCGCTGGTGCGCCTAAAACTTCAGTGAATATCGCTGCGTATTCTGCTTCAAATTCTGTCCAAGGTATTATTTCCGCCAAGATTACCCAACGGTTATCTGCTGCTAGTTTCCCTCCAAAGGGTAGCCCAAACTCTTCCGATGGCGTGTCTTGTTGTTTTTGTTTGCG
>NZ_LUFH02000243.1 GCF_001586785.1 Sphaerospermopsis aphanizomenoides BCCUSP55 | reverse complement strand
CTTTACCCACCATCACCCTAGCTGTATCTCCCAGTAGCGTTACGGAAAATGGCACAACCAACCTAGTTTATACCTTCACTCGCACAGGTAGTACCACCAGTGCCTTAACCGTTAACTACAGCATCGCAGGTACAGCAGCTAGTACCGACTATACAGGTGCAACACCAGGAACTGGCAAAACCATTACCTTTGCCGCAGGTTCGAGTACCGCAACCCTAGTCATAGATCCCACAGGTGATACTATTGGGGAATTTAACGAAACAGTGGCGTTAACCCTAGCCACAGGTACAGGTTACACAGTTGGTACAACCACAGCAGTGACAGGTACTATTACTAACGATGATGCACTGTTTTCTAGCTCTTTCGATCTGGTTTTATTACAAGATTTATCGGGTAGTTTTAGCGATGATATTGCCACAGTTCAGACTTTAGTACCAAGCTTAATTACAGGAGTGAATTCGTTGCAGCCGAATACTCCGATTGGGATTAGTAGTTTCATAGATAAACCTATCAGCCCATTTGGAGGAAGCAGTTTCACTGACTATGTTTATCAAACCCATCAAGCTTTAACAACAGATAGTAGCTTAATTCAAACTATCTACAATGGATTAAACATTGGAGATGGTAACGATTTTCCAGAAGCCCAATTAGAAGCTTTACTTCAAGTTGCTGTCCGTCCCACGGAAATAGGGTTTCGTACAGGTACAAAACGAGTCGTAGTGTTATTTACTGATGCGGCTTATCATGTGGCAGGGGATGGAGCAGCAGCCGGAATTACCACGCCCAACAATCTGGATGCTATTTTAGACGGAACACCTGCGGGAACAGGGGAAGACTATCCGGGTATCTCATCACTCAAACAAAGTCTGATCAATGCGAGTATCTTACCTATCTTTGCGGTCACTAGTGATCAGATTTCTACCTATCAATCTCTTCTGAGTCAGCTAGGCGTGGGTGGCTCAGTCGTTCAGTTAAGCTCGGATAGCTCGAATATTGTCAATGCAATCCGAGAAGGTTTAAGCAATTTATTCTTAGCTAACATTAATGCTCCCACTAGTGGACTAATCACAACTGAAACAGGCACAAGTAACTCATTTACTGTGACTTTAAGCACGCAACCCACTGCAAATGTCACCATCGGTTTACAAGTTTCAGATTCCACAGAAGGGATTCTGTCCACAAATAGTTTAGTCTTTACACCTACTAATTGGAATGTAGCCCAAACAGTTACAGTGACAGGAAGAGATGATCCTGAAGGGGCAAATTTACAAGATGGAGATCAGACTTACCAAATTATTACTGCTCCTTTAGTTAGCACCGATGTTAACTATAACGGAGTCAATCCTATAGATGTAACAGTCGTGAATCGAGATGGGGATTTACCCACCATCACCCTAGCTGTATCTCCCAGTAGCGTTACGGAAAATGGCACAACCAACTTAGTTTATACCTTCACTCGCACAGGTAGTACCACCAATGCCTTAACCGTTAATTACAGCATTGCAGGTACAGCAGCTAGTACCGACTACACAGGTGCAACACCCGGAACTGGCAAAACCATCACCTTTGCAGCCGGAAGCAGCACAGCAACCTTAACAATCGACCCCACAGGTGATACCACTGTTGAATCTGATGAAACCGTGGCTTTAACTCTAGCTACAGGAACAGGTTACACCGTTGGTACAACTACAGCGGTGACAGGTACTATTACTAACGATGATGTAGCTTTACCCACCATCACCCTAGCTGTATCTCCTAGTAGCGTTACGGAAAATGGCACAACCAACCTAGTTTATACCTTCACTCGCACAGGTAGTACCACCAGTGCCTTAACCGTTAACTACAGCATCGC
>NZ_LUFH02000242.1 GCF_001586785.1 Sphaerospermopsis aphanizomenoides BCCUSP55 | reverse complement strand
TCATCGCACCCAGCTTCCGATGTTCCTACCTTGTGGTTTTGCCCATGTGGATATAATCATGGCAGCTTTCATGAATAGCTAGAAGGTTTTTGGATCTCCAATTGTTATGATTTCCATCAACGTGGTGCAAATGCACCTTCTCTTCAGAGAGCATTTTTAATCCACAATGTCCACATTTATGGTTTTGCCGTTTTAAGGCTCTAGAGGTTTCATTGTCATAGAGTTTGCTGTTACGCTCGCTCCAATAGGTCAAATCTCCATCAAAAGGCGATTTTTCACCTTTGACATTGATGTGTTTGCTTTCGGAGTAAGAAACTGATGGAAACGCTTTGTCTAGTAGTTTCTTACTAGATTCGCGGTTCTGTTTGGTTTCCTTGTTGAATACCTTAAAAGCTCTTGCTTGGATGTGGTATAGCGAATAACGCGACCCATCCATCTTGCAGTAGCGGTGGTAGTTCCTCCAACCTCTGACTACCGGGGCTAATTTCTCAGCCTTTGTGGTAGCACCATAATTCGAGTTATTGACGATGGCTTTTACTTTCTTGCGAAAAGCTTTATAATTGTCCACTGAAGGAACGCATCTAAACTTTCCGTTTTTCTGCACTTTGAAGTTCCATCCTAGAAAGTCGAAGCCATCTGTCGAGGCGGTTAGCTTTGTCTTTTTCTCGCTGACTTTCATTCCTCGTTCTGCTAGGAACTGACTGATTTTGTCAAGTATTTCTGTGGCATCGTCTTGGGGTCTGATTATTATTACCATGTCGTCGGCATAGCGGACTGATGGCTCTATCATTTGCCCATTAGCATTTTTGTATCTGTGGATACTTTCGATACCATTTAAGGCGATGTTGGCTAACAGTGGACTTACCACCCCACCTTGAGGTGTTCCAAGTTCTGGAAACTCTGGGTTGACTCCAGATTTGAGACATCGGAAGATTCCTTGTCTTATACTCTTGGGAGCGATGAGTCTATCCATAATTGCAGAGTGGTTTATCCTATCGAAGCATTTCTCTATATCGAGTTCAATGACTCGTTTATTTATTCCATTAGCATTGGATTTTAGGTTATTGAACAGGATTTTTTGAGCGTCATGCGCTCTCCGTCCTGGTCTAAACCCATAGCTCTTAGCGTGGAATGTTGCTTCGTGTGCTGGTTCCAATGCGTATTTGGCTAGGCATTGCCAAGCCCTATCTGCAATGGTTGGGACTTTGAGGACGCGGGTTTTCCCGTCCTTTTTGGGGATGGGAATTTCCCGTAGTGGTTGATGATGCCAGTTATTGGTGTTGGTTTTGAGTTCTTCACTCAGTTCAAACCTTTGCTCGAAAGTGAGCGATGCTTTGCCATCAACTCCTGCTGTCTTTTTCCCAGCATTTAGCTGTGTTACTTGACGGATTGCCAGTAATCTCGCTGCGGTGGATTTCAGTATCAGCCTTTGGAGAGACTTTGCTTTGAGCGTGTCTCCAACTTGAATGGCTTTGTACACGCGCTTTTGTAGGCGGAAGAGGTTTTTGCGGAATTTCTTCCACGGTAACTTCTTCCAGGATTCACTAGCATTACTGCTGTGTCTAATCATGCTCTGCTCTAGTTTTGTGTACTCTGAACACCTCAGACCAATTACGGTCTGTCCTACCCGTCTTGAAGGGGTTCTGCTGCTCGTCCAGCCTACTTGGGTTTCGACCTTCCCTAGACCTTCAAGACGTTTTTATTCGTTCCTTCGGTGAGATTGTTCGTTCCATTAGGTGTAGCCAATTCAACCATTGGAATCCCTGGACTCTTGCCGCTATTGGAAAAAGATGCGGCGGGAATTGGCTCCAATCGAGTCGGGTATATAATGTTGTGTCCCGCTCTACAATGGGTTGCTTTTCTAGGCTCTATTTCACCATAGGAACTCCCCATTAGCGCCAGTGTCACCCCACAACAGATGTCTGATTGCGCCCTGTTTCCAGCTTCACCCACCAGAAATACCGAGTCTAGTCAGTGTGGACAGGTCGGGAGTCATACCTGAGTCTGGTAGATGGGACTTTCACCCATATCAGACCGAAAGTTCAACCTTTCTCTATTGCT
>NZ_LUFH02000241.1 GCF_001586785.1 Sphaerospermopsis aphanizomenoides BCCUSP55 | reverse complement strand
TGGTGTTTTTATAGTGACGATGCCGCCCAATCCCTAGATAAATATTTAAAATACTCACGACATCAAAACAAACAATCCAGCAAAAATAACTCACATTCCCAAAATTCTAGCAACGCATTGTTCACAGCACAACATCCAGTCACCCTCAAAATCAGTAGAATCAGCTATCACACATTACATGATTATTGGCGACAAATAACCAACACATATCCGCAACTTCAAGGAATTCGTATTCACGACTTACGGCATACTTATGCTACAGAAAGAGTAGGATTAATCAGCATAGAAGAATTACGTTCATTAATGGGACATGAAAGCATTCAAACAACATTACGCTATGCAGTAGTAACATCCCAAAAAGCTGAATCATCAGCACGTTACGCCCTAAATATGCTCATCCAATCAGAAACTAAAAGCTGATAAAATCCCCTCACATTGGTCATTATCCACCAGAAAATTCCGCAATCAAACAGCTTTTTTAACTCATAACAAACTGTGTACCCCAAAGAAGGTAGAATACTCTTTGGTTGAAGAGTGAGGGATAAACCAGTCCAGGCAGTTTTCACCCAAATAGTGCTAAATTTATCATTTAAATGACCGGAATAGAACGTACTGCCTACCCCCGCTTTAAGCAACATCCCACTGCCAAAGAACTAGCAGAACTTTATACACCTACCCCCGAAGAAATCAAATTTGTCAAGTCTCGCGTTCGCACACCAGAAGGTCTTCTCTGCTTCATGGTCATGTTGAAATCATTTCAGAGACTTGGTTATTTTTCCCATCCCGCATCCGTACCAGTAGCCATTATTAAACATATCAGGTCTGGACTCAAACTACGTGAATCCGTCAAATCTATCCCCACAGAACGACAACAACGTAATTACCAGCAAGCAATATTAGAATACTTAGAAGTTAAAGCTTACAACAAAATAGCTCAAAAATTCATCATACTCGTCGTATCCACAGCAGCACAAGTAAAAGACCATCCCGCAGATTTAATCAATATTGCCATTGAAGAATTAGTCAAAGAAAGATATGAATTACCAACATTTAACACCTTAGATAGATTGGTACGTCATGTCCGTGCAGTTACAAATAACCAATTATTTACACGAGTATCTAATAGCCTATCACCCACAGAACAAACTTATTTAGACCAACTATTATCAAAAGACAATTCTCAATCAACTGCCACACTCAATCTTCTCAAATCTCCCCCTAAAAGTGCCAAACTAAAACACATCAAAGAACTACTATCTAAATTCAACCAATTGATGACCTTTGGTGATGCCAAACGTTTACTATCAGAAATTGCACCCGCTAAAATTAAACTTTTAGCCCTCCAAGCTATAGCTTTAGATATATCGGAATTTCAAGACTTAAAACTCAGCAAACGCCGGACAATACTCCTATGTTTACTATACCAGGCACAAGTCAAAACCCGTGACCATCTAGTAGAGATGTATCTGAAGCGGATTCTGAAAATTCATAACAATGCCAAAGAAAAATTAAAAGAATTGCGGGAGAAACATCTAGCCCAAACCTCGGAATTATTAGGAACACTAGGACAAGTTTTAACCGTCTCTCATGAAAGTAAACATGAATCTCAGGATGAGTTAGCGACTTTGGGATACCAAGTTCTACAAATTTTTCAACAACAAGGAGGGACAGAATTATTATTACAAAAGTATTTAGAGGTAGCAGCTTATAATACTAATAATTATTTGCCATTGGTTTGGCATTATTATAAAGCCCATCGTCCCTTACTGTTTGATTTAGTACGTTCTTTAGATATTCATTCGACTTCTGCTGATGAAACAGTGATGGATGCCTTGATGTTTGTGTTAGACCATGAACATAAACGCGGGAAATATTTACCTTTTGATATTGAGTTAAATTTTATTAGTAATAATTGGCGTTCTTTGGTTTGCCAAGAAGTTGATGGGGTAGAAATGTTGGTACGCCCACAATTGGAAGTTTGTATATTTTCTTATCTAGCTACGGAATTAAGGACTGGTGATGCTTGTGTTGTTGGTTCTGAAAGTTACGCTGATTTTCGAGAACAATTGCTGAGTGAAGGTGATTATGAACCACTACTGGAGGATTATTGCCGTCAACTAGGTTTTCCTGCCAAACCTGATGATTTTGTGGAGTTTTTACGTCAGGAATTGATGTGTGTTGCTCAGGAAGTGGATTTATTGCTCAAAGATGGTCAGCAGGTAATAATTAATCAAGATGGCACGCCTGTACTGAAACGAATTGCATCTCCATTGAAACTGGAAGGGGTTGAGGAGTTAGAGGAGATGTTGCGCCAGAAAATGCCGGAACGTGGGGTTTTGGATGTGCTGTGTAATGTTGAGCATTGGTTGAACTGGACAAGGCATTTTGGACCACTCTCAGGGAATCAGGCTAAGATGCGTCAAGCTACTGAACGTTATATTTTGACTACTTTTGGGTATGGGTGCAATTTAGGACCTAATCAAACTGCCCGTCATACTAAGGGTTTTGTCACTCCCCATGAGATTTCTTATACTAACCGTCGGCATATTACTGCCCAAACTTTGGAGGCGGCAATTCGAGATATTATTAATACCTATAATCGCTTTAGTTTACCTACGGTGTGGGGAACGGGAAAGAAGGCGGCGGCTGATGGAACGAAGTTTGAGATTTACGAGAATAATTTACACAGTGAGTACCATATTCGCTATGGCGGTTATGGTGGTATTGCTTATCATCATGTGTCTGATAAATATATTGCTTTGTTTACCCATTTTATTAGTTGCGGTGTCTGGGAAGCTGTGTATATTTTGGATGGGTTACTGAAGAATACTTCGGATATTCAACCGGATACGTTGAATGCTGATACTCAGGGACAGTCTGCACCTGTGTTTGCTTTGTCTTATCTTTTGGGTATTAATTTGAAGCCACGCATCCGTAATTGGCAGGATTATACTTTTGTTCGTCCTGGTAAGGAGTGTGTTTATAAGTATATTGACCCGTTGTTTAAGGGTGTGGTGAATTGGGGTTTGATTCAGACTCACTGGTATGACATGATGCGGGTGGTGCTGTCGATTAAGGTGGGGAAGGTGATGCCTTCTACTTTACTACGTAAGTTGGGTAGTTATAGTCGCAAGAATCGTCTGTATCAGGCTTTTCGGGAGTTGGGGCTGGTTGTACGGACTATTTTTTTGTTGCGTTATATTTCGGATGCGGGGATGCGGCAGGAGATTACTGCTTGTACGAATATTGTGGAGGAGTACCATAATTTTGTGAAGTGGTTGTTTTTTGGTAAGGATGGTGTGATTACGGAAAATGACCCGGTTGAGCAGGAGAAGCGGTTTAAATATTTGGATTTGGTGGCTAGTGCGGTGATTTTGCAGAATACGGTGGATATGTCTTTGGCGATTCAGGCTTTGACTATGGAGGGGTATCCGGTGAGTCATCGTTTGGTTGCGGCTTTGAGTCCTTTTGTGACTCGGCATCTCAAGCGGTACGGTGATTATGTGGTGAATCTGCACAATGTTCCTCAGCCGTTGGAAGTGGCAATTTCTTTGCCTCCTGAAATTTTTCAAA
>NZ_LUFH02000240.1 GCF_001586785.1 Sphaerospermopsis aphanizomenoides BCCUSP55 | reverse complement strand
ATGACAAAACCTCAAGCAAAGAAACAGCTTTTAGCAGCACAATAATCAACTTTCATCCCAAAATATGATTCAAAATCACCAAGATATGCTTCACTCCTCCCGTAACCAGTAATATAGACTTGTGTAGTCAAACTCCAAAACTGTCTCTAGATATAGGGTTTTAGGGAGAGTCAAGAAAAAAAGAAGCCCAAACACACACCTATCACCTGTGGCATCAATGAACTCCTCTGAATTTGACCAATGGTGTTCCCAACAGCAACTAACGGCACAAACCAAAGACCTAATTGCCACAATCAGGTCAACCCCACCCTCACGCCGTGTACAAGGACGCGCCAAAAACGTCAGCGGAGTTTACCCCAGCCGGAAAATGGGTCAAACCATCCAATTTGAAAGCCACACCGTAGAACTGTGGGCAATCTACCAAATGGAACACGACCCAGACATATTGGAATACTACGACCAGCCACCCCCCTTCAAAATCCAGTACCACAACAAAACAGGGCGCAAAATAGGTCACTACCATACCCCAGACTTCTTCGTGTTGAGAACTGATGGTGCAGCCTGGGAAGAATGGAAAACCGAAACCGAACTCAAACGACTAGCCGAAAAATACCCCGGACGCTACCAAAAAACAGCCGACGGGAAATGGCACAGCCCACCGGGAACAGCCCATGCTTCTTCTTATGGACTCAAATACCACATCCGCACCGATAGCGAACTGCATCCCATCTTCACCCAAAACCTCATCTTCCTAGAAGACTACCTGAGATTCAACACCAACATCCCCCACACCATCACAGAACAAATACTCACCGTAGTCCAAGCCAATCCCGGAATCACCATCACCGCCACACTGGCCTCAATACCCGGAATCAGAGCCAACGACATCTACGCCATGATAGCCACAGAGCAACTCTACGTAGACCTGTATGCTTCCCCCCTAGTAGAACACTGGCGAGTACAACTATATCTAGACCAACAAACCCATCAAGCCTACACACATCTAGCCATAACAACACAGCATCATCAACCAATACCCCCACCCACAGCACTCCTACCAAACACAATCCTGCTATGGGACTCCAAGCCCTGGACATTAGTAAACTTTGGCTCCACCACCACCACACTCCTGCCCGAAATCGGACAACCCATCCAACTACCAACAGCATATTTCCTGCAACTATTGGAAAGCGACAACATCAAAATTCAAAACTCAGAAAAACAAGCATCCATAAATAATGCAGTTCAGGCACTCATGGAGGCCGCCTCTCCCAGCGACCTCAGCCAAGCAAATCGCCGATATCATCTAGTACAAGCATATATTCAGCGCCACACAGACATCTACAAAGACATAGCTCCAAGCACCCTAAAACGATGGGTAAAACAGTTTCGAGAAGCCGAAACCAAGTATGGTTGTGGTTACGTTGGTTTACTACCACATACAAAGCGGAGAGGAAATCGTCAAACCAAAGCACCAAACCAATCCAGTGAACTACTCGATAAATTTATTACCGAACACTTCGAGACACCAAGACAAGCACCAGCCGCTTCAGTATATAGATTATATGTCAGAGCTTGCAACGAATTAAATATACAACCCCTGAGTTCACGCACCTTTTATCACCGTCTCAAACAGCGACCAATCCACGAACAAACCAAAAAACGTCAGGGAGCAAAAGCCGCATACTCAACAGAACCAACAATCTTAGAACTAACCAAAACTACACCCCGACACGGAGATAGACCCTTTGCCATCGTCCACATTGACCACACCCAACTCGACATCGAACTACGCTCCCAAGCTACAGGACGAAACTTAGGAAGACCTTGGCTGACATTACTCATTGATGCCTATTCCCGTCGCATCCTCGCCCTTTATCTCACCTTTGACCCACCCAGTTACAGGTCTTGCATGATGGCACTACGGTCTTGTGTCCAGCGATTTGGTCGTTTTCCCCAAGCCGTAGTCGTAGATGGAGGCAAAGAATTTCATAGTCTCTACTTTGACACCCTACTAGCACGCTACCACTGCATCAAAAAAACCAGACCCGGAGGCAAACCGCGTTTTGGTTCAGTCATAGAGCGATTATTCGGCACAACAAATACCGAGTTTGTTTATAACCTCTTGGGTAACACCCAAGCCAGCAAACAACCACGACAAATTACTAAAGCTGTTGACCCCAAACAACAAGCCGTGTGGACACTGGCAGATTTGTATACCTACCTTAGCGAGTGGGCATACTCTGTGTACGACACAAGTGAGCATGATTCCTTGGGAGCAACACCATTGCAAGTGTATACCGACGGGTTGCTGATAGCCGGAGAACGAGAACACCGACACATTGCCTACAACGAAGACTTCCTCATGGCCACACGCCCCAGTACAGCCAAAGGAACGGCTGTAATCCAGCCAGGACAAGGAATTAAAGTCAATTATCTTTATTACTGGAACGATGCTTTCCGCAATCCTGCCGTTGAAAAAACCAAAGTTCCCGTGCGCTATGACCCCTTTGATATGGGTGTAGCTTATGCCTACCTAGAAGGACGTTGGGTGAAATGTATCTCCCAGTATTACAGCACCTTTGTCGGGCGTACAGAAAAAGAAGTGTTGTTAGCCGCAGAGGAAATCAGAAAAAAAGACAAGGGTAATTCCGTTAGTACGAATATCTCAGCTAAACGATTAGCAGATTTTATCGCCAGAGCGCAAGAGCATGAAACGTTGTTAATGCAACGATTACGGGATTTAGAAGCCAAAAGTGTACGGGAAAATTTAACATCTGGTGGACATGAGGTATCCCCAGTTATTCAAGTTCCAGTTATACCGACAATACCGAAGTCAAAAGCCAACAAATCCAACCAGGAAGATGTCGCCAAAGTTCATAAAACTGAAACCGTTCAACTTTTGGATGTCACAAAACTGCCTATTTTTGAGGAATACAGATAATGGAGAATTTGCCGAGTGCCGTTAACTACCGCTAGGACAGCATCAACCTTTGAGTGAGGAATATCAGTAATGGAGAACTTTCCTGAGTCAGCACCGTCCCAACTCAAGCAATTCAAGGAATATGCGATATCTCATCCCCAGTTGGCGCAAGTGGATATGTTGCTGATGGGTGCGATTCGTGAACCGGCAGGGTTTGCCCATGTCTTAGTCTATGGACCTAGCGGGGTGGGGAAGACGACAATGATTCGGCAAATTACTAGACGCTTAAATGGAACTACTGTTGACCAGAATGGTCTTCGTGAAGGGGGTTATCGCAATGGCAATGTGTCCCCAATGCCACTATTACTGGTAGAAACACGACCTCCTGACGGTGGGGTGTTTAATCGTGCTGATTATTACCGCACGGCACTGAGGTTGTTGGGAGAGCCATTTTATGAGCGACGGATGATGGTGGATATTGATGCCGAGCAGACTTGGGAGAAAAAAGGGCGTGGCAGAAGTAAAACGGCACAGTTCAATGATTCCCCTGAACTGCGTCAAGCTTTGGAAGAGGCGATGAGCAAACGTGGTGTTAAGGCTGTGATTTTAGATGAAGCACAGCATTTAATGAAGATTGGTAGTGGTGCTAGTGGTGGTAAGCTTTTAGACCAGTTGGACTGGATTAAGTCAATGACGAATGTGACTGGTGTATTGCATATTCTCATTGGCACTTATGAGCTTTTGAATTTTCGCAATTTAAGTGGACAGGCTTCTCGGCGGGGGTTGGATATTCATTTTCCCCGTTATTTGTTTCAAAATGAACAAGACCGACAGGATTTTCAGGGTGTTTTACTGGCTCTGCTGAGGCAAGTTCCCCTTCAGGTTGATATTCCGGCTTTGATGCAGCATTGGTTTTATTTCTATGAGCGTTCTATTGGTTGTGTGGGTGTGTTGAAGGATTGGTTGATTCGGGCTGTGGCGGCAGCGTTGCATGACGGGGCTTCCTCACTTACTTTAGAACGGTTGCATGAACATACTCTTTCGCTGGCTCAGTGTGAACGGATGGCGATAGAGGCAACTGAGGGTGAA
>NZ_LUFH02000239.1:2489-4814 GCF_001586785.1 Sphaerospermopsis aphanizomenoides BCCUSP55 | reverse complement strand
TATGCTTAACACATGCAAGTCGAACGGAATCTTAGGATTTAGTGGCGGACGGGTGAGTAACGCGTGAGAATTTGGCTTCAGGTCGGGGACAACAGTTGGAAACGACTGCTAATACCGGATATGCCGAAAGGTGAAAGGCTTGCTGCCTGAAGATAAGCTCGCGTCTGATTAGCTAGTTGGTGGGGTAAGAGCCTACCAAGGCGACGATCAGTAGCTGGTCTGAGAGGATGATCAGCCACACTGGGACTGAGACACGGCCCAGACTCCTACGGGAGGCAGCAGTGGGGAATTTTCCGCAATGGGCGAAAGCCTGACGGAGCAATACCGCGTGAGGGAGGAAGGCTCTTGGGTCGTAAACCTCTTTTCTCAAGGAAGAAAAAAATGACGGTACTTGAGGAATAAGCATCGGCTAACTCCGTGCCAGCAGCCGCGGTAATACGGAGGATGCAAGCGTTATCCGGAATGATTGGGCGTAAAGGGTCCGCAGGTGGTGCTGTAAGTCTGCTGTTAAAGAGTCTAGCTCAACTAGATAAAAGCAGTGGAAACTACAGGACTAGAGTGCGTTCGGGGCAGAAGGAATTCCTGGTGTAGCGGTGAAATGCGTAGATATCAGGAAGAACACCGGTGGCGAAAGCGTTCTGCTAGGCCGCAACTGACACTGAGGGACGAAAGCTAGGGGAGCGAATGGGATTAGATACCCCAGTAGTCCTAGCCGTAAACGATGGATACTAGGCGTGGCTTGTATCGACCCGAGCCGTGCCGGAGCTAACGCGTTAAGTATCCCGCCTGGGGAGTACGCACGCAAGTGTGAAACTCAAAGGAATTGACGGGGGCCCGCACAAGCGGTGGAGTATGTGGTTTAATTCGATGCAACGCGAAGAACCTTACCAAGACTTGACATGGCGCGAATCTTTCTGAAAGGAGAGAGTGCCTTCGGGAGCGCGCACACAGGTGGTGCATGGCTGTCGTCAGCTCGTGTCGTGAGATGTTGGGTTAAGTCCCGCAACGAGCGCAACCCTCGTTTTTAGTTGCCAGCATTAAGTTGGGCACTCTAGAGAGACTGCCGGTGACAAACCGGAGGAAGGTGAGGATGACGTCAAGTCAGCATGCCCCTTACGTCTTGGGCTACACACGTACTACAATGCTACGGACAAAGGGCAGCAAGCTAGCGATAGCAAGCAAATCTCATAAACCGTAGCTCAGTTCAGATCGAAGGCTGCAACTCGCCTTCGTGAAGGAGGAATCGCTAGTAATTGCAGGTCAGCATACTGCAGTGAATTCGTTCCCGGGCCTTGTACACACCGCCCGTCACACCATGGAAGTTGGTCACGCCCGAAGTCATTACCCCAACCGTTTGGAGGGGGATGCCTAAGGTAGGACTGGTGACTGGGGTGAAGTCGTAACAAGGTAGCCGTACCGGAAGGTGTGGCTGGATCACCTCCTTTTTAGGGAGACCTAATCCATTGCAGAAATCGAAAACATTCAGTGATTAGATTCTCAATTGGTCTATCCTAGGTCGGTCACAGGACTTGGAAAGGGCTTTCAAACTATGATTTGGTTCATGTAAGGGCTATTAGCTCAGGTGGTTAGAGCGCACCCCTGATAAGGGTGAGGTCCCTGGTTCGAGTCCAGGATGGCCCACCTGAAGCAAGTCAAAAGTTAGAAGTCAAAAGTCAAAATTAACTATTTTAGTTTTGAATTTTGAATTTTGAATTTTGAATTGTTTTTGGGGGTTTAGCTCAGTTGGTAGAGCGCCTGCTTTGCAAGCAGGATGTCAGCGGTTCGAGTCCGCTAACCTCCACATTTGGATAAAAATTCAGCAACTGTGGCTATAAAGAGTAGATAGTACAGACTGCTGGATGATACCAGCCAGAACCTTGAAAACTGCATAGTAACGCGAAAGAGAAAGCAGGCAGACACAGACATTCCCAAGAATGGAAGTGAATGCAAAAAGTGGTCAAGCTAATAAGGGCTAATGGTGGATACCTAGGCACACAGAGGCGAAGAAGGACGTGGTTACCGACGAAAAGCTCCGGGGAGTTGGAAGCAAACTATGAGCCGGAGATATCCGAATGGGGCAACCCAGTATACTACCTGCTGAATATATAGGCAGGAAAGAGCCAACCCAGCGAATTGAAACATCTTAGTAGCTGGAGGAAAAGAAATCAAAAGAGATTCCCTCAGTAGTGGTGAGCGAAAGGGGAAGAGCCTAAACCAACGGGTTTACCTGTTGGGGTAGTGGGACAGCGATATCGAATCCCAGAGACTAGACGAAGCAGCTAAATACTGCACCAGAGGAGGTGAAAGTCCTGTAGTCGAAAGTTG
>NZ_LUFH02000023.1 GCF_001586785.1 Sphaerospermopsis aphanizomenoides BCCUSP55 | reverse complement strand
ATAGTAATCAAGAATTAAAATCATCTAGTGGGAAAATAACATTAACCAGTGCATTAACCGCAGGAACTAATGACGTAACTTTAACAGCAGATGATATAGAGTTACCAACTACAACCACAGGAACAGGAAATTTAACAATTCAATCTTCGACCATAGACAGAAATATTACCCTAGGAAATAATGTTACCGGAACATTAAATCTCACAAGTGCAGAAATAGCAGGATTAGCAGATGGTTTTAGTTCTATCACCATTGGACGTAGTGACGGAACTGGTAAGATTACTATTAACAACCCTGTAGAATTTAAGGACCCAACAACCATCAAATCACCTAATGGTATTGAAGTTAATGGTCAAATCACGGGTACAGATAATGCCTCAATTACATTAGCAGCAAACACCACAAATCTCAATGCTGATATTACCACCAATAATCGAGATATCAATATTAGCAAAGATGTATTATTGGGTAATAACGTCAACCTAAATTCAGGTAGTGGCACTATTGCATTGAATGGAAAAGTTGATGGAAATCAAGATTTAAACATCACTGCGGGAGACCTGAACTTTGGGGATGAAATAGGTAGTATCGCTAAACTCAATAATCTTAACATCTCCAATACAGGAATAACGACTATTCCTAAAAATATCGCTACAACTGGGAATATTATTTTTAATGGTCGTCTGACGCTAACAGAAGGAGGTGCAAAACTATTCACCACAGATAATGGGAATATTAGTTTTGCTAACACAGTTGATGGGAATAGTGACTTAACCACAACAGCAAATAATGGCACTGTCAGCTTTAACGATGTGGTGGGTGGAACTACAAAGCTGAATAGTTTAACCAGCAATGCTACTCAAACTCAAATAGAAAATAATATTTCCACAACTGGGAATATTAATATTACCAGTAACTTAATCAAACTCACAGGAACAACAACTCAAGAATTGAATTCGGAAAGTGGGAATATTACCGTTAATAGTCCTCTAGAACTAACAGGAGGAGGTGCAAAACTATTCACCACAGATAATGGGAATATTAGTTTTGCTAACACAGTTGATGGTGATAGCGACTTAACCACAACAGCAAATAATGGCACTGTCAGCTTTAACGATGTGGTGGGTGGAACTACAAAACTGAATAGTTTAACCAGTAACGCATCTCAAACTCAAGTAGGAAATAACATTTCTACAACTGGAAATATTACCTTTCATGGTCTTGTTAACCTGACAGGAAATAATATTGCTTTCGACTCAGAAAATGAGAACATCACATTTAATAGCACAATTAATGGTTTAACCACAGATTTAAACCTGAGTGCAGTTACAGGTAATCTGACTTTAGGTGATGTAGTTAATGTCAATAGCTTGACTACAACTGCTGCCAATACTAACATTGCCAACAACATTATCACCACAGGCATTCAAACCTATAATGGTGGAGTTACCCTCACAGGCAATAATCCCAAAACCTTTAATTCCACTAACAACAATATTAATTTCACCAGCACAATTAATGGTTTAAACACAGATTTAAACCTGAGTGCAGTTACAGGTAATCTGACTTTAGGTGATGCAGTTAATGTCAATAGCTTGACTACAACTGCGGCAAATACTAACATTGCCAACAACATTACCACCACAGGAATTCAAACATATAATGGTGGAGTTACCCTCACAGGCAATAATCCGAAAACCTTTAATTCCACTAACAATGAAATTAATTTCACCAGCACAATTAATGGTTTAACCACAGATTTAAACCTGAATGCAGGGACAGGTAATTTGACTTTAGGTGATGCAGTCAATGTCAATAGCTTGACTACAACTGCTGCCAATACTAACATTGCCAACAACATTACCACCACAGGCATTCAAACATATAATGGTGGAGTTACCCTCACTGGTACGAATAGTAATCAAGAATTAAAATCATCTAGTGGGAAAATAACATTAACCAGTGCATTAACCGCAGGAACTAATGACGTAACTTTAACAGCAGATGATATAGAGTTACCAACTACAACCACAGGAACAGGAAATTTAACAATTCAATCTTCAACAGCGAACAGAAATATTACCCTAGGAAATAATGTTGCTGGAACATTAAATTTGACCAGTGCAGAAATAGCAGGATTAGCAGATGGTTTTAGTTCTATCACAATTGGACGCAGTGATGGAAGTGGTAAGATTACTATTAACAACCCTGTAGAATTTAAAGACCCGACAACCATCAAATCACCTAATGGTACAGGTTCAATCTTTGCAACTGCTATAATTACGGGTTTAAATAATGCTTCAATTAATCTGTTAGCTAATCAAAATATTAGCACTAGCAATATCTTCACACAAGGTCAAAATATCAACATTATCAGTATCTTGGGTGGAATTAGCACAAATGATATCGCAGGGAGTTTAATTAATTTTACAGAGAATCAAAATATTACGACTGCGAATATTAATGGCACAAATATCGACCTTAATAGTACCTTGGGTGGAATTAGCACAAATGATATTGCAGGGAGTTTAATTAATTTAGCAGCGAATCAAAATATTACGACTGCGAATATTAATGGTGGAAATATCGACCTTAATAGTACCTTGGGTGGAATTAGCACAAATGATATTGCAGGGAGTTTAATTAATTTAGCCGCGAATCAAAATATTACGACTGCGAATATTAATGGCACAAATATTGACCTTAATAGTATTTTGGGTAGAATTAGCACAAATGATATCACAGGAAGCTTAATTAATTTAGCAGCGAATCAAAATATCACGACAAATGGCCAAATTACAGGAGGTTTAATTAACTTTACTGCTGGTGAAAATATCACGACTGCAAATATCAACACCATAGATAATAACGTCAATTTGATAAGTAATACAGGAGTCGTCACAACACAAGACATTACAACTCAAGGTGGAGATATTAATATTCAAGCGCAGGATAGTATTAAAACCGGAGTTTTAAATACTAGTTCTACCACTGGTGATGGTGGTAAAGTCACTTTAGATCCTGAAGGTGATATAGAAGTTACTGCTATCAATACCCAAGCTTTAGGTAGTGGAATTGGTGGTGATGTTGATATTACAACTAACAGTTTCTTCCGCGCTACAGGCACATTTAGCGATCGCAACGGTGTTAATGCTAGTATTTCTACACTGGGAACCAATGGTAGTGGTTCCGTCACCATCACTCACGGAGGAAATGGTGACACCCCATTTGTATTTGGTAATATTAGAAATATCGGTACAGCAGGAGCAATTACTGCTGGTTTTGGTTTTAACAACACTATCAAACCTACACAATATTTTCAAGGTAATTATAGCCAAGGCAACATTCAAATAATTACCGATTCTGACATCAATGAAACTCCTGATTCTAGACGTGGACTACCACCTGGTTTGCAGTCATCAGGTCTTATCAGTGCAGTAGTTACAGTTGACACAGATTTTGCTAGACTAGAGGAAAGTTTTACAAGCCAGTTTGAACAACTTTCTGGACAATCAGTTTCTAGAAAATCCGTGGGTGATGCTCAAGCTGCACTCAGACAAATTCAAGCACAAACAGGAATTAAATCAGCTATTGTTTATGCGAGTTTTGTTTCTAGTGGTGACACAACCACAAAAGATAATGACGTACTTGATTTAGTTATTGTCACTGCTGAAGGTAAACCAATTCGTAAGCAGGTTTCCCGTGCAACTAGAGCAAAAGTTATGCAAGTGGCACAGAATTTTTACAATGAAATTTCTGATATCAATAAAGCCGATAGCACGAATTATTTAACATCATCACAGCAATTATATCAATGGCTAATTGCTCCTCAAGAAGCGGAATTACAAAAGCAAGGCATTAATAATCTAGCCTTTGTTTTGGATGTTGGTTTACGTTCTATTCCTGTAGCTGCTCTCTATGATGGTAAACAGTTTTTGATTGAAAAATACAGTCTGGGAATGTTACCAAGTTTCAGCCTCACTAATACTAGCTATTCCAATATCAAACAATCTCAAGTCTTAGCAATGGGAGCTAGTGAATTTACCAAAGACCAAAACCAGGAACCTTTGCAAGCAGTACCAATAGAACTTTATAACATTGCTAAACTATGGAATGGTAAATCATTTATCAATGAAAGTTTTACTTTAGAAAAAGTCAAAACTAAACGTCAGGAAAATCCTTTTGCAATGATTCACCTTGCAACTCACGTTGACTTTGTTCCTGGTGATGCCAGCAATTCTTATATCCAATTGTACAATAGTAAGCTGGGACTGGATAAAGTCCGCGAATTAGGATGGAATAAACCACCAGTAGAGTTACTAGTTTTAAGTGCTTGTAAATCAGCCTTTGGAGATGATAAAGCCGAGTTAGGTTTTGCTGGTTTAGCAGTAAAAACAGGGGTAAAATCTGCTGTTGCTAGTTTGTGGTATGTTTCCGATGCAGGTACTCTGGGTTTAATGAATGAGTTTTATCATCAGTTAAAGACTTCACCAGTTAAAGCCGAAGCACTGCGACAAGCGCAATTAGCAATGATTCAAGGTAAGGTTGCAGTGGAAGGAAATAAATTAACTGGTGTTAATAGCAGTATTGATTTACCAAAAGAAATATCTGCTTATCTACAGAAGAATATCAATGGTAATCTCTCCCATCCCTACTATTGGTCTGCTTTTACCATGATTGGTAGTCAGTGGTAAAGATTGTATTTAACGGTAAGTGCGATAAGCCATAAGTTTAATACTTTCATTATCGCACTGCTTCAAAAATGCGTTAGCGTATCGCACTTATCTGTTTATATTTGATTTTTTAGTAAGTCAATTATATCCGTACTCCATTTAACTTGAAATCCACAATGATTGTTTTTACCTGTGTAAGGCAGTATTACACTTAATCCCTTACCCAAGATTGTAGGTTCTCATACATTAGAAGTTTTGCGAGAGGTTAGGTTATTCGCATGACTGGTTGGATAAGTCCTCAATCTCATGAGTTAGCAAGATGCTTACAAAAAATGGATGTATTTTTTATGACTTTAATTTTCAGCTTTTTAGTATTTAAACCCTTGCTCGGTTTCTTTCTCTGAGATCAATCTCATCAACCTTGAGTTTCATACGATTATATAAATTAACTTGAGGATCGTCATGACTAATACTAACGACTAAAGCATAACGTTGTGTTTCATCTGGATTTGCCCATTTACGATTACAACTCACCACCAGAGTCATATTTCCTTCATTATATTTTGTAGACTGCGGAAAAATTTGTACTTGTCCCTTTTGTAAAGTTCCCTTTTTACGAATATTAGAACCTGGAGAAAATTTTACTTCAATACCATCACCATATTTTTTCTTTAGCTTTGTCTTTGTATTTTCTACAAACTCATCAGACGAATTATTTTTAGTAGCAGCTTCTTTACTAGCAACTTCATAAGCATTTCTAACAATTTTATGATCAATTCCTTTGAAAAGATCAAATTCCATTGTTACTCCTAAATATGAATCTCCACGAGTTGGACGAGTTGGAGGATCAAATGCCAAGGTAACTGATAGTATGCGAGTACCTTTTAAATCAAAAAATTCCTGTGGTAGTTGGGGAATTGTATAAAGATTAAAATAGCCAACTTTTAAAATATCTTCTTCTGATAGAACAACATAGTTTTCAGCAGAATACATTGCACGTTCTAAATCAGTCTGTCCATAGCCATAGATTTGTAGCTGCTTTTTAATTTTTTGAGATTCTGTACCATTACTAAATTCATCTGGAATTTCTTTGGGAAGCACCGCAGAATTAACAATCAAAGCTCGAATGAGGTTAGAACTGGCATTTGGATATTTTGTGAAGAGTTGAGCAGCAATGTTAGCTACACGAGGTGCTGCAAAACTTGTACCACTACAGATGTGAAATAAAGAACTTTGAAAATCTTTGGAGAAAGTAACAACAGAAACCCCAGCAACATTATCTGATAGTCGCAATTTTGTTTTAAGTAAATCTAAACCTTCACGATATTTGAGGTCTATGACAGTACCTCCACCAAAATCTACAACATCAGGCTTAACCATTCCATCTACTCCAAAACCAGTTCTGGTAAAGGGTGAAGGGTGTCCTCGTAATTTTGCGATCGCTTGACGACGCACATCATCAGGTTCTGTAATACTACCACGCCCATAAGATAAAGAACCTACAGTTAGTGCGATCGCAGAAGTTGCTGGATCAATAATTCGAGCATTTTGATCGAGTAAATAATTTGGGTACTCAGTCTTTAGTTGTTCGTCTGACTTCAGTGGTTCGTCTGATATAGCTTCTTCATAAGGTGTGATATTTCCTGCTGAAATTACAAAGATAATGTTTTTATGCTGATATTGATAAGCAATTTCATCTATTTTTGCTGCTAATCGAAATTGCTTCATCCCATCTCTATAAATTTGGTTAGCATTACCTAATGAGATATTGATTACTTTGCAGTTAGGATACTGATCAACAAAAGCATGAATAGCTTGATCTAGTTGAGTTTCTAAGAGAAGATCCTCATAATACTGACAATTTTCATCTGTTACACGAGCAGAAAATAACCAAACTGTTGGATCAAATGACCGTTTTTTAATACAGTTTTCGACATCTCCATAGATAGCAATACCAGCAACACTTGTACCATGTCCATTTACATCATCTGCACCACCTTTTATTAATTTCTGTTCTGGATCTGAAAATACATCAGCTTCACCCAATACAGGAGCAATTAATGGATGACCTCTTTGCACACCTGAGTCAATAACAAGAATGCCGCAATTGTTTTCAGGTGGAGAAATTACTTCAGGAAAACTGGAAATTGGTAACTGATAATCACCATCTCTCTCAAATGCAGGTTGGGGAGGACGATCAATTTCTTTAACAGTTTCTAACTCAAGTAAAAACTCTAAAACTTCGTAATTGACCTTAATTCGGGCAATACACAAATATTCTCCAACGTAGCTATCACTCATTCTCATAGGAACAGTATCGCTGAAAAATTCTAGCGTTTCGGCAATATGTTCTAAAGATGCTTTCATTTCTTGGCGATCACCTGTGTGCCAGAGTTCCAAATCTAAAGCTGCAAGTTCACCTGGTTGTACAGGGTTTAACTCTAACAAACGACCAATACGATCTTCTCTTTCAAGAGGAACTAAATCATCAATTGCACCTAAGTATTCATATTTGTTACCTTCTGTAATTTGACTGTAATTTTCTAAACGCCTTCTAAATTCTTTTAACTCCAGATCAGACGAGAAGACAACTATGGCTTTATCAGGTTCACGTGCTAGGATATCCAGTCCTGTTTTAGTCAAGTCTTCGTCTCGCAAAGAGCTTTTGTTAGCAACTTTAATCTTAAAAATTAATTTTGGATCAAGACGAAAAGGGTTACTTTTTTGCTTTGTAGTTTCAGCCAGTCCAGACAGTTGATTTAATAAAGACTTACCGTGTTCAACATAATCAGTACGTTTTCCACCACCAAAGCCACGCCCTGGCCTTCGTGGTAATTCGATGTTTATAGTTTTCGGCAATTTAAGGTGTTCAAACTGACTTACCATGAGGATTTGGCGTAGATGATTATTGTGAGTTTGCTATTATACTTTGCCTTTCTAAAAAGCGTCCTATCGCAACTTCTAAATCATCAGCCCTCAAGGTACGCTCCCCCCGTAGAATTACCGCTTTAATGGCATCAGAACAAATACGTTCTATATCTGCTCCAGTGGCATTTTCTAGCCGTTCTGCAAAAGTAGATAGATTTATATTAGTATAACGGATACCAGACAGATAACGGCTTAAAAGAGCCGTGCGTAATTCCAGTGTTGGGTTGTCAAAGAAAATTACCTCGTCAAATCTTCGCCAAACTGCACTGTCTAATAGTTTTTCGTGATTAGTCGCTGCAACAAATATACTTTGATTGGTTGCATTATCAATAAGTTGTAACAAGCTATTGACTAGACGTTTGACTTCGCCATGTTCATTTAAGTTATCTCGATCACGAGCGATCGCATCAAATTCATCAAACAAAACCAGCCATTCCCCTTGTTCAATGTAAGTAAAAATTTTCTGAAGATTGGTAGCTGTTTCACCTAAGTAAGAAGAGAATACTGCTGTTAGGTTAACGTACACAAGGGGTAGACTCAAGACACTAGAGAGGACTTTTGCGGTTTGGGTTTTGCCACAACCAGGTGGTCCACAAAAGAGTAGTTTGTTTTTGGGCTTGAGGTTATAAGCTGCAAGAATATCTTGCTTACGGTTTTCCAGAACAATTTCTTGTAGGATATCAAATATTTTTTCACTGAGGACGATGTGATCCCATGTCAAGTCAAATCGCTTGACATCCAGTAAAGCTAGTCCAGTGTCTTTATCTTTGGGTGGTTCAGGAAATTGATTCCAGGGAGCTAGGTTAGATACTAGGGGTTTGGTGTAACCATTGCCATTGTGCAGCAGTTTTTCCAAATCTCTAGCCAGTAGGATGTGATTTTTATTTCTTTCTTCTTCTATCAGTTCATTAGCCGCAGCCAAAAACTCCTCCCTCTCGTTGCGAGAGAAGCTTTTGAAAAGTTTTCTGAGAATTTCACCGCGAGCCATATTTTAGAACTGCTATTGAATAACTGGTCTACCCTGATCGGAATAGAACAATTGTACTACACAAAAACAAAACTAGTTGTTTTAGCACTAAGATATTATATTTGTATCCAACAACCCATTCGGTATAAAGTTGTGAACTACTTTATAGTAAAGAAGTTCTTCATCTTCTAATGTATAAATATCAGGTTCATCATGCCACAAGTCAAACGAACCTCCTATTTTCGCAAGCTGCATTAAGTCTTGATTAGATGGTTCGGTACTTTCAAAAAATAACTCCTATGGAGGATACAGAATTACTGTCAAAATTTCCTCCACTTCAGCCACAGGAACTAAAACATTAAAGATTTGCCCAGTTTCCTCATCATTCACAGAAGTTACATCAATTAACCGAGAATCTCTCACTTTCGCTTTCTGTGCATTATAAATCACCTTTTCATATACACTACCAGGCATAGCGATCGCTTGTCACAAGATGAGAGAAATAGGCGATCGCACTCTACCCACAAAACTCTGTTTCTTTGTTTGGATATAGATGAAAACTGAGATTTTAGTTCTCAGTAGTAGCTTCTAAATTTTCCAACCAAACAACTAAATCATCCAAACTTACAAAATCTAACAACGCTTCAGCCAAAGTTTCCAACTGTAGCAGCGATAACCTTTCAATGTCGATTTTTAGCTGACTCGGTAATTCTCCGAATCTCTTGGATAATAACCGCAGGATCAGCGATATTTCACCTTCTCGTTTGCCTTGTTCTCTACCTTGTTGTCTACCTAGTTCTCTACCTTGTTCAGTAGCTTCTTCTCTAAGTTCTTCATACAAGCGAGTTTGCTGAAAACTGATACCTAACATTGCTTCTATCTCCACACGAGTTAAACGAGTAAACCGATAAGAAATAATTGTAGTAATTATCTCCATTATGGCGCGACTGGCTACCGTTTCGGCTAATTCCTGCTGACAACGGTTGAGCAAATATCTTGCTGCTGCTGGTGCTTCCTCTTCCTCTAGTGTTGTTAACACCAACAAACCCACATCCAGGGGTAATTGTTCAATTTCTCCTAATTCATCCAAATATACTCGATGTACTTGTTCAGAATTCAAAAGTGCGCGATAAGGTTGAATTTCCCCTTGTTCTATGCTGCGATTGGGATAAATTACTACTGCTTGCCAATCTTGAAAACGTTCTCTATTTCGATAAAAATATAAAAACAACTCCCCAAACAAACGCTCATACAGTCGCTCATCTTTTTGAAATTGCACTATGCCTTCGGCACGCTACGCGAACACAGAAATAAACAACCCCTGGTGCTTCCGTTTCTGGTGGTAAAAACACCCCGTCAATTTCAAACTTTGGCTCTTTTACTGCTACCGAATCGAAGCGATAATTAGCTGCATTCGCTGGTGGATTTTCTAGTAACTCAAACAGCAGCTTGGGGTATTGTTGAAATAAATAATAAAAAATAGAGTCACGCCGCATATAATTTTAATTCATCATTGCTAAACAATTTGTTCTATGGATGATTGGTAAATACACCCATAGAATAAAATGTACAGCTTTTCTAGTTATTTTTCAAACTTTTTCACACCTCCAAAATTAAATTTTAGTTTTATATTTCAACTACTCAACTGTTACCGACTTCGCCAAATTACGAGGCTGATCCACATCCAAACCCCTCCTAGCCGCAATATGATAAGCCAACAATTGCAACGGAATCACTGTCAAAATAGGTGACAAAATTTCCTCCACTTCAGCCACAGGAATTAAATCATTAAAAATTTCCGCTGCTTCCCCATCATTTACACAAGTCACACCTATTAACCGAGAATCTCTCGCTTTCGCTTCCTGAGCATTAGAAATCACCTTTTCATACACACTACCTGGCATAGCAATTGCCACGACGGGAACTTTCGCATCTAACAACGCAATTGGTCCATGTTTCATTTCTCCTGCTGGATATCCTTCGGCGTGAATATAGCTAATTTCTTTTAATTTCAAAGCTCCTTCTAAAGCAATGGGAAAATTAATTCCTCTGCCTACAAAAATGAAATCTTTTGTTTCTGCAAAGTCATGAACTAACTGCTCAATATATCTTTCTTGGGTTTCTAAAATCGCTTCAATTTCTGCGGGTAACTGCCGCAAACCTGCAATGATTTCTGTTAATCTTTCCGTCGTAATTATTTGGCGACGATAAGCTAAATCTAAAGCTAAACCGTAAAAAGCCATCAATTGGGCAATAAAGGTTTTTGTTGCCGCCACACCAATTTCAATCCCCCCATGAGTATTGATAATATTACTTACCATCTGCCCCAAAGTGCTTTCCGGGCGGTTGGTAATCCCTAAAAGTCGCGCTTGATACTTAGCCTCTTTCCCCTGTCTGCGTTCCTTCTCCATCGCTAAAGCTGCTAAAGTATCCGCAGTTTCCCCAGATTGGGTGACACCAATAGTTAAAGTATTGGCAGTCAGCGGTGAAGGTGCATAGCGAAATTCAGAAGCATACTGCACTTGAGTGGGAATTTCTGCCAGTTGTTCTAATAAATACTTACCCACTAAAGCCGCGTGCCAACTTGTACCGCAAGCCACAATTTGAATTTGTTCTAAATCTGCGTAAAATTCTTTTGGTAAATTCAGCGTTACAGGTATTTCAGAACTACCAGGAAAATAAGCTTCTAAACAAGCTCTAACCACCCCTGGCTGCTCATAGATTTCCTTGAGCATAAAATGTTTGAATCCCTGTTTTTCCACCATAATGGGATTCCAGTTCAAAGTCCGGGGATGCTTTTTCAAGCGGTGTCCGGCAAAGTTATAAACCTCAACCCCCAGCGGAGTTAAACGGGCAATTTCTCCGTTTTCTAGGGGCAATACAGCGCGGGTATAGGGGACAATTGCCGGAGTATCGGAAGCACAGAAAAACTCGCCTTGACCAAAACCAATTACTAAAGGCGCTTGTTGACGCACTACAATCAATTCGTCTGGGTAATCTGCACTAATAGCTGCGATCGCAAAAGCCCCTTCTAGTTTACTCACCGCTTCCCGCACTGCCTCTAAAAACACAGATGGGGAATCAGGACTTTCAGAACTATGCTTTAAACACTCAGCTATTAAATGGGGAATCACTTCCGTATCGGTTTCGGAACGAAATTCATGTCCTAACCCTTTTAAATGCTCTCGTAACTCGCGGTAATTTTCAATAATCCCATTCTGCACTACTGCAATCCGCAAAGCTGTATCTTGATGGGGATGGGCATTATATTCCTCTGGTTTACCATGAGTTGCCCAGCGAGTGTGACCAATGCCAATTTGAGCAGGAGTTTCGATTTGTTCTAGTTTAGAACGCAAATTCAGCAGTTTACCCTTAGCCCGCACACAATGAATGTCACCTTCCCAAATAGTGGCAATTCCTGCTGAGTCATAACCTCTGTATTCTAACTTTTCCAATCCCGCCAGTAAAATATCTGTCGCCGCTTGAGTGCCTATATAGCCAACTATTCCGCACATTTTTCACACCCCTCCGCTTATTAGGTTATCAGTTAACAGTTATTAGTTAAGAATTATTCAGTTGTATCTGGTTTCAGCACCCTACTACTTGCCGGACAACCGTTCACTATTCACTGTTCCTGGAAATTAATCAAGCACAGTTGTCAGGATAAAGGGGTGATTATAGCAAATAAAAAGGAGCAAGCTGCTCCCTACTAGGTCTGGTGATAAATTTTGGTTGACCAAGACTAAAACAACAAGTTTCTGCGGCAGAAATCGCTGCTGCCAAAGGTTAAAGACATTTGCTATGGAAATAATTCAAAATTGTTAAGTGCTGAGTGCTGAGAGAAGAATCAAGTTGTTTCTTCCGACCTCAGTCCCCAGCACTATTTTACTGAGTATTTTTAAATCTCAGTATTCTAATATGCTAGACCCATGCTGCGAGTTGTTTCAGCGCCCAGATAAACCCGGATGCTCAAGAAATCGGTGGGGCAAGCGGTTTCGCAACGTTTGCAGCCTACGCAGTCTTCTGTGCGGGGTGAAGAGGCAATTTGAGCAGCTTTACAGCCATCCCAAGGCACCATCTCCAGTACGTCAGTGGGGCAAGCGCGGACACATTGAGTGCAGCCGATGCAGGTATCGTAGATTTTTACGGTATGAGACATTGAAAAAACTGCTCCTTTCAGGTGTTCTTCTCTGCGAAGGAATCATAATCAAGGCATAGTTTACCGCAGTGCTGGATGGGCTGTAAGTAAAAGGCTACATAACTTCAAACAATTTAATAAGCTCTTTGAATACTTTTTCTGTCAAGATCGCCGTTATTCAGCTTTAATCAGCAACATAGGCATCAAGTGTTTACTCGATTGACTGTCTCCAAAGATGGCAGATTGTAAAGATGTGTAAATCTCAAGTCAATTTCTCAAGGTCATCTATAGTACCTATAAATTGGTCGCTAGGAAAATCTCAATTTCGGTCAATTTGTTAAGAAGTATTAACTGGTCAGCCACATTCTTAAATAATTTGGAACTGTCTAGCAATGGTTAGATTGTGATGAGAACTTGACAAAATGCTCGTATATTAACTGGGTAAGAGGGCAAAATTTGATATTTGGGTAACGCCAAGTTTGAGAAATAGGGATGAAATAGCGATCGCCTCTGGCGCTGCACTCCGCGCGATCGATCACCGATAAATTATTTATTTGATTTTTTAAATTCTTTTCACATCATTCTTGTTGATTTTGTGTAGTTTATACCCAACCAGGGAGCATTTACCAGTCTGCGTCAGTCTAAACTCTCTATAAAAGCTTGTAATTCATCTCTCAAATTCCGAATCTCTTCATTATCGGGAGCTATTACCAAAGAGCGATTAAATAAATTTAAAGCTTCTTGAAAACAATTGACGGCTTCTGGCTTTTGGGCTAACTCTAAAAGTAATTTACCTAAACTTTGTAACGTTAAGCCCAAATTGTCAAGAACTTCGTTATCATCAGGAGCAAATTTGAGGACAGATTTATAAATGTTGATTGCATCTTCGTAAGATTTTAATGCTTCCTGGTATTGGCTAAGTTGAGTTTGCAAATCACCCAAACTTTTTAAAACATTGCCCTTATTGTTGAGAGCATAATTATCATTTGGAGCAATATTCAGAGCAGAATTGTAAGCAGTTACCGCATCACTGTAAGATTGTAAGGCTTCATAGTGGTGTGTAAGTTTTTTTTGTAAATTTCCCAATCTAGCTAATGCACTACCCTTATTGGTAAAAGCGTTAATATAACTTGGAGCCAGGGTAAGAGCCTCCTGGCAAGCAATAATTGCATCATTGTAAGATTGTAATGCTTCCTCATTCTGGGCAAGCTTTGTTTGCAAATCACCTAATTTTTGCAATGCTACACCCTTATTATTAAGATATCTGTGATCTGTAGCTAGATTAAGGGAACAATTGTAAGCAATAATTGCATTTTTATAGGATTGCAATGCTTTTTCATCCCGAGCAAGTTGAGTTTGCAAATAACCCAAACCTTCTAAAGCTATTCCCTTGTTATTGAAAACGTCATTATCATCTGGAATTAAAGAAAGAATGAAGTTGTAAGCATCTATTGCATCATTGTAAGGTTGAAATGCTTCATTATAGTTCTTGCGTTGAGTTTGCAAATCCCCCAATTGTTGTAATGTTAACCCCTTACTACTGAGAACGTTCCTGAGAACTTTGTTATCATTTGGAGTCAGACTCAGGAGCGCGTTGCAAGCAGCAATTGAATCCGTGTAGCATTGTAATGCTTGGGGTTCAGATAGTCGAGTTTGCAAATTACCTAAACTTCGTAATACTACCCCCAAGTTGTAGAGGGTAGCGGTATCATCAGGAGTAATGCTCAGTTCTTGCTTATAAGCTGCAACAGCTTCTAAATATTCTTGTTTAGCTTCTTGATATCGAGATAATTGATTAAAACAATCTGCTTCACATTGTGAAACTCTACCCAAATCAAAATTACTCTCTATCACCAGTTCACTCCTGATTTCCAACAGTGAACGACATTGTTCATAAAGACTAGTTTTCAATGCTTCTTCAAATACCTCTACCCACTCATCAACACCTCGCAACCAATCTAAACGGTTAGCGTGATAAATTGCTTCTGCTACATTACCCTGTTGACGGTAATATTTTTCTAACACTTCATGGGCTTTTTTAGTATCTTCTTTTCCCCCTTCATAATCCAAACGACGCAGTAAGTCATGAATACGATACCAGTCTTGACCTAACTGCTGCACATCCCAAACAAAAGAAAATTCTGTCAGAATATCAAAAGCTGGTTTAGTTGTTTGAAAATGTAATTCCTCACCCAAAAACTGATAAATTTCAAAATTGAATGCTCGACAAGCACTCAAAGCATGAACAGCATAACCAATTTCTCTATCTGCATATTTCAGTAATCGGTTAATTAGTATTTCAGCTTTGTTTACTGTTTCTGGTATCTTGGGAAAATCAGCAGGGGTAAGAGTGATTTTTTGTTCTTTTGCTTGTAAAACCACATCCGCACACAAACCCAACAAAAACGGATGCACTTGATTTGCTGCTACACTAGCATAGACGATCACACTTTTTCTTAATTCCTCATTCGTAACTTCAGCACGTTCCAAATACACATCTGCATCATCTGGAGAAAGATGGTTAACTAATCGAATATCTAAATATTTCTGAGGAATTGGAAAATTTTCAGCTTGTTCCCAACGTGGTATTTCTCGTCCAGCTACTACTGCGACTATACCAGATTCTAGTGCCAATTCCGCTAAAAAATATCTGAGCCATTCATCCTTTTGAAAAAATAGCGGATCTGGTAAATTGCGCTGATAACCCCAAAATGCCTCATGAGTATCGAAAAACAGCACTATTCTTTCTGGTGCGTTTTGTTGAGTCATTGCAGCATTCAAATCTTGCGCTAAATATCGCGGAAGTTCATTAATTAATTCCGTGTCTACATCCATCTGGCAAATTTCTTGCAAATCTTCTGCTTTAATTCCTCGTTTCTGCAATTGCAAAATAAAATTTTCGCCTAAATGCTTGTTAAAAATTCCTAAAACTGCCTTAACAATAGTTCCCCAAGATGTATCGCTGACAGCATTAACAATTTCTATTAATAAATCAAGTTCTTCTGCGGGAAATAGTTCTTTTAACTTCTCAGTGGTGAGGCGGTTTTTTTGCTTGAGATACCAAACACAAGCGAAGTCATACAACGGAAACTGCAAACGGGATTTTAATTTTGTTGCTGCACTAGAAAGCTTTCGTCGCAACATCAATAACCCATAAAATGGATCTTGAGGTTGTTCGTCCCCAGTCCCTTTTAAACCAAAATCTTGTAAAACAGCGGGAATTGGCGTAAATTCCCAAACATCCGCTAAATCTTCAATATATTCTGCCACTTCCTGATCACTTTTAGGCTGTAGTTCCCGCCAACTCTCCAACCGCAGGCGTTTACAACACTTCTGAGCTAAAAACTTCAGCAGTAGAGATTTACCATTACCACCATCACCATGAAAAAATAAAATTTTGTTTGTTGCTGGATCATCATTCAAATAGCCAACAAAGATACGAGTTATATCATAGCGGTCTGTAAATAACTGTAGCGCCCGATTGCCATCAGTGAGCGATCGCTTTCTGTAATTAATACTCATGCCAGCAGAAATTAGGTTGATGTGTTACTGTTCTCAATCAAAACCAAACAGACAAATTCCGCAATTAATCTCTTCTCAAGATGTAATTTGCTCGCAAATATAGTAAACCAATAATTATAATCAAACCCCAGTCAGCAATAGTAGAAGATTGCGATACCATCATTAATAATGTAAATCACATAACATAAACTAATTATGGAGCCAGACTCTTTACCAACTGAGGTGATTTTGACAAACCCGCGTCAGTCCCTCGGTAGATTACAACTTGATTGGACACCCCAACCAGGAAATTATCTGGATTTTGAAGGTAAAACCTATGCAGTATTAGAGCGTCGTCACAGATATCAGCTAAAAGCAGGACGCTACCGCCTACATAATATCGCTATTTACGTACAAAAAGCTAAACGACCATCAGAAAAAAGTTTAGTACAGGGACGCTGGGTGATAGGTGATGCTACTTGTGACTACAATGCTCATTCAGAAATCATTCGCTGTGCAGTCAACCCAGAAGGACCCTGTGAATCATGCCGTTTTTATGAGAATAAGGGAACAGGTGATAGGTGACAGCGAAGAGGCAGGGGGCAGGGGGCAGGGAGCAGGGGAGGAAAAGATGTTTAGCAATTACCAATTACCCATTACCCATTACCCATTACCCATTACCCATTACCCATTACCTCACCCGCAGTCAAACGAGTACCATTTACAAAATCCCATCCTGATTGAGGACGTTTACCACTTAGCTGCACTTCTTTTAATAGCAGCAAACCTTCACCAGTTTGCACAATTGCTCCCAGTCCTTTAACAATACTGACCACTTCCCCAGGTTGACCTGACATAGTTGACAAATCAGGTATTTTATGCAATTTTTCTTGTAGTTCCGTTGGTAACTGAGCTATATAAGCAGAGCTTAGGGGAACAGTAGCAGTTATTTTCAGTGATTGATTGCGAAAGGTCGTAATACAATCAGGATAAAAGCCTCTAATTTGATTGTGTAATTGAATAGCAGGTTTTGACCAATCTAAATTGTAATCTTGCTTTTGAATCAAAGAAGCATAAGTAGCTGCCTCATTATCTTGAGGAATAGCTTGAATCTCTTGTTTTTCCAGCTTCAACAGAGTTTCTATTAGTAAGTCTGCACCAATAGTTGCTAATCTCTCGGCTAAAATGTGGGCATTATCTAGCAAATCAATTGGTGTTGTGGCTTTTAGCAGCATATCTCCTGTATCCATCCCCGCATCCATTAACATGGTCGTGATTCCGGTTTCTTGCTCACCGTTATATAAACACCATTGAATGGGAGCAGCACCCCTATATTGCGGTAAAATCGAACCATGTACGTTAATACAGCCCAATTTCGGCATATTTAAAATCTTTTTGGATAATATTTGCCCATAAGCAACTACAACAAATACATCTGCTGCTAGTTGTTGCAGTTGGGTTAAGGTTTCGGCATCTTTTTTGATTCTTTCAGGTTGCCAAACTGGTAGATTGTGAACAGTAGCAAGTGCTTTCACAGGAGAAGGTGTTAGTTTATTACCCCGCTCTCGGCGTTTATCCGGTTGGGTAACTACTCCTAAAACTTCAATTTGTGGATGTTTTAGCAATTTTTCTAGGGTGGGAACAGCAAATTCGGGTGTGCCAAAAAATACTATTTTCATTAGTTATTAGTTATTAGTCATTAATCAATATTATTAGGTGCGTCACGAATTACTGACAACTGACTGCCCATAACTGACTAAATCCCGATCTCAAGGAAAAAGACAAAGCACAATTTTGCTCTGAGGACATTAAATTTTAGCTATCGAGTGGTAAAGTATTCATGATCGGTGTAACAAAAACTCCCTTGATAAACTACACTACAGTGCTTTGGCAAAAAAGTTGGTCAGCTAATCTCAATGATTATCGCTGCTCTTGACAAATGTAAGTATTGTGTTGTATTTCATGGTTGGACAATTAAAAATCTACTTATTTGATAATTTACCAAGTTTAGTTTTGCTGGAGTTGGGGCATCGCAATTATTATATAGTATAAATATACTTAATTTTATTTGCGAACAAACTGGCAATTGACAAATTTGGATAGATGAGGATGAGTTATTTAGTTAGTTATCCACTGAATACAAGAGATTTTTCAAGGAATCAATCGCCTTTAGACAAACAGGCTTTAGTTTTATCAGGGTTGATGTTGTTTTGACACTCACCGACCTAAAGGTACGGTGATTCTTGGTTCAACGAGTCCACTTATACTAGACTCCTTGCGGTATCTAGCCCAGAGGTGGTTCTCTCCCCAAGCGTTAACTTTCCCCCAGCGGGCGAGGTAGTTGCATCAGTGCAAATTTTGTTTGAGTTAAATTCTGTGTTGCCTAATACCTGTCTTTTACCTACTTCCAGGTGATACTAGAACTACGAAGTAGAACCCCATACATTTAGTTGTCAAGGTACAGATTGCCTTTAGGCAGTTAGGTTATTATACAGGTTGATTACCGTTCCTGTTGGTATGATTATACCACAAGTTACTGAGGCGTAAACGCCTCAACAGGCTTACCCTTCGGGAAGCAAGGTACATCCCTTGCCTAAAGGACGGTTAAGTTTTGGAGCTTGGCGGAAAAACTTAACCGTTCGGCTGACGCTCACGGCGAAGCCTCAAGGGTTTTCAGCCTTATTTCTTATAACAGGTTATTAATAGGTAAAGCTGTATGCAGTGGGTTGGCTTGAGTTAACCCAATTTAAACCAATCTAACTAATAATTAGGGGCTAACTCTAGCGACCTAAAAACTAGCTTATATCCTTTATAAATTGAGCCATATTTGGCTTTGGCTAAGTATGGTAAAGCCTAGCTTTTAGTCACGTAAAAACACTGTATACGTAATACAATTGTTTTTTGTGGCATAATTTCATGCAAAATTATAGTTTTTAAAGATTGTAAAGGTGTGAATGATGATACTAAAACTTTTGTAAAGTGATGCAAAATTTAAAGAAATGATCTCGTTAGAGCTTCTAGTTTGTTGTTATACATAATAATAGCTTTTCGCCTGCCTGAATAGACATTGCTTCTCACCATAGCAACCGCCCCTTAGAGAGTCCACTCATGCTGAAATCCCTTTTGCTGTCAGGATGGTTTCGCGTACAACCATTTCTCAAGTACGCAGTTGTTATTATACTTATTGCTCCATTCGTTGGGGTATCGGTTCACTCCACCTTAGCGAAACAATCACAGGTAGCAAAAAGTAGTACGGGGCTTGGAAAACTGGATTCAACATCCACAACAACTACTGTTGCTAAAGAACCTAGTTTAGATAGAGGTGAAGTTAATTCTTTGCCAAGCAAATTTGGGATTGGACTAGCAAACACATCTATAAATCAAGAAAAGCAACTATTATCAGCAGATCAAGTTAATTCTGAGGTAGGACAAAAAAATTATCAATCTGGGGATGATGCAAATGTTACTGATATTTCGCAGCTAGTTAAACTGCCTAATCTATCAAACATACCTGTCAGTCAAACTAATTTAGTCCAAAAATTAAAAGATGCCAAAAATCAGGCTTTAGAAGATCGGGTTAACTCTGTAGGCACTGCAAGTCAGGGTAATGATTCATTATTGACATCCACTGTGAGAGAATCACTACCTCCCTTGATGAAAGAAGTTCCTATAGATGGGCCACCAAGGGATTCCGAAGGATTGCCAGATGATCCTATGGGTAGCCCTCATCCGATTCCTTGGAAGTGGATCATGATGACTCAGGAAGCTATTGGTGGTCAAGGGGGTTCTGGAGTGCGTTACTATCGCAGCATACCAGTGGTTTCGCCTGATGGTAGATATGCTGTTTATAGCCGAGTACAACTAGAAGTCAACCCGGAAATGCACAATAGCCGAGTTAGTAGCTTGTTGTTTATAGAAGATCGGCAAACCAAAAGTTTACGGGTAATTGCGAAGACAGCTAACGTTGCAGATCCTTTATTAAAACAGACTCTTGCGGAGACAAACAATGATACGGAAGGGAAAATAGGAGTTCTAGTTCCCATTAGTTGGTCTCAAAAAGGCGATCGCTTTTTAGCCCGCAAATTTATGGGTATCTTCAATACAGCGGATGTTACAGACCAAGCTGTGATTTGGGATCGCCAAGAGAATCACGCTACCACGGTAACTCCTGTTTCAGCAGAAGATGAGCATGAGAAAATAGCTATGTTGTTAGGTTGGAGTAAAAAACAACCAGATCATGCACTGTTCCGTGCTGGTGAACTAGGTGAGGAAAATTGGCCTCTCGTACAAGTTAGTAGTGATGGGAAAACTGTAAATGTCACCACAGACGGAGATAAACCTGTAACTTATGGTGTCACAGATACGCAAGTTTGGGCAGAACCCCAAGTTGCTTCAAGATAGTTATTGTTTAAATGTTCGTTCCTCATCGCCTCCCTTACGGGTAGGCGAGAGGCTTCTTGCTGTTTGAGCTAACACCTGAATTCTGGCTTCAAAAAAGCGATCGCTCTTTCATCAAATTGTCCTGATTCAGATGACACCCAGGAGGAAGTATATATACCTTAATTGATTAACTGCCCTCAGGTGGAACTGGGGGTTTAATTCAAATATTACTCTCGTGCTTTTCACCTTTAATCGACATAAATGTGTAGTCGAAGCACCTTTAACTAATAAAATTTGGTCTACCCTTGTCTGGTTATGCAACCGTATTTAAAGAGTAAAACAATACTAACACGAAATTTCACAAGATGTAAACAATGATTCCTTTTCTAAGACCGGGCTGAGAAATTGTACCTAATTCATAAATGAGAATATTTCGTCCTTTGTTTTTATCCTTGAAAAAACTATCTAATTATTAATAATTTTCCGGATTTTATCAGGATTAAGACGGATAAGAAAAATAGTAGATGCACCTTAATTAGATTCTAACCCTCGGCTTTTAGCTGAGGGTTTTATTTTAGCAATCTTTAAATTGCTTATTTGTGCATTTTTGTCATTAAAAAAGTTCTTGAGAATAGAGAACTTTTCCGGTTTCACTCAGGATTCTGACGAATCACAAGATGGAAAGTTTAGCTTTTCTGTTGATTAACCACAGCTATTTTTGGCTGGGTACTCTATCATAGCAAGTCTCAGAGCGCGATGGTATATAGTTTTGTAACAATTTTAATTTTTTTTATGCTATCAAACTACAGCAGCTTTCAGCTATCAGCGGTCAGCGGTCAGCTTTCAAATGCTGATCAGGCAAGACTTTTGGATGGAGTTTTGTACCTCATTTACTGCAAAGCTGCTGTATTTTTTTGGATTTTGAATAACTCAACCAAAATCCCAAATCTAAAATCTAAAATCCCAAATCTAAAATCTAAAATCTAAAATCTAAAATCTAAAATCTAAAATCTAAAATCTAAAATCTAAAATCTAAAATCTAAAATCTAAAATCTAAAATACCACTAGCTAGTAAATTTGAGGGTAGTAACCTTGGCGCTAACCAAAGTGCATAACCAATAAACCCAAACAAAAAAGTAATCAAGGCTGTAATCACGTAACTAATACATATCAACAAGCCATCAGATTCAATAGTTGCAACTGCCAAAAGTAAAATACCGATGGTGGGTATAGGATTGGTAAAAGGAATTGGCGAAATTAGTAATATTGTCAACCAAGAAATACAAAACCCATTGATTTTCCAAGTCAAAGGATGAGAAGCTATTTTCGTCAAGCGAGGACGGGTAATCTTCTCCAATACTTTAGTCACTCGACGCAGATTTTGCAAGATGATTTGAGCAAAGGGGCGGGGAAATTTGTAGTTAGCGATTTTTTTAGGAAGCCAAGGCGATCGCCTGCCCAAAAGCATCTGTACTGACAACAGCAAGCAAGCAGCGCCAAAAGGGCCTGTTAACCCTGGAGGCATAGGGAACAGAAATGGTAAAACTAATAATGCAATTACTAGGCTAAAACTCCGTTCCGAAGTTTGCCTCAAAATATCACCTAGAGTTAGTGGCTGTTCAGTTAAACATTGCAATAAAGACTTAATATCTTGAGAAAATCTCAAATTCATTTTCGTGCGACTTCAGAGGAATTGGCACATTACATTAATTATAGTGGAGGAACTAAAACACTAATAGCCTTGGGCATTACCCGAAACACAGCCGGAGTATAAGTAGTGATTTCTCCATCCGTATTAATAGCATGAGGTTTACGGGTATAAATCTCAATTTCCTTTCCTTGGATAGCGCGAACACTCCGCCAATGAATGTGTCTACCTTGACGTATGGCAGGTAACAAAGGTATTATTTGCCACCAATGGTCAATTTCTAAACTATACAGATCCAATCTTTGGTCATCTATTGACGCATCATGAAACACAGTCATGCCACCACCATAATACCGCCCGTTACCCACAGCAATTTGTACAGTTTTAACGCGAATAGATTGGCCATTTGTGCGAATCTCTGCACTAAAGGGACGAGATTCCCAAATTACTTGCAATGCTATTGCTGCATAAGCAAATACTCCCCAACGGCGTTTTACTTCTTTAGTTAATCTCTGGGTAATTTTCACACTCAAACCCAGACTAGCAACATTAAAAAAATACTTACCATTGACCCAACCTAAATCAATCCGTCGCAACTGTCCAGCCGCAATAATTTGACACGCTTCTGGTAAAGAATTAGGAATACCCAAAGTTCTCGCTAAATCATTAGCAGTTCCCAAGGGTAAAATTCCTAAAGGTAATTGAGTATCAACCATAGCATCGACAGCGGCATTAAGAGTCCCATCACCACCACCAACAATTACCAAATCAAGTTCTGTTTGGTATTTGCGAATCACATCAGGTAAATGTTTGGGATTTTGTGTGGACTCTTGAATCAGATGAAAACCGAGAGTTTCCAGACAATGAATAGCCTCTGATAAATTTTCTTGTCCTTTACGAGAATGACGATTTACTAACAGCAGTGCGCGGGGACTAATGGGTAAGACCCTTTGTAGTTGAGATATAGAATTTTTCACGTCTTTTTACCTTGCGTGAATTTACAGCAGCAGTTAGCAGTAAAACCCTATTGCTGCATGGCGAAAGTTAATAAATTTCCGACTTACTTTATCGGCGACAACCAGTCCTAATAAAGTAACAGATTTAAATTTGAAAATTCAGATAAAATCTAAATTTCTTAATTTTTAATTGGTATTATTTCGGGTTTATGCACAATAAATAAACCCCAAGTTTCCTAATAAATTGGGGTTAATTGTGCTTAATTGATTATATTAGTAGTTAGGAAATAGCCGCATCCATCTGTTGGCGTAAACTTTTAAGCAAAGTGAATCTTAGCTGGAATCGTTTCTTCTGGTCTATTATTAAACCTTGGGAAACGTCGGCCTATTTTTGGCTAACCGACATCATCGTGGGCAAAGCGGTTAAACAGGAAGTCTAGGGCGTAGTTACGGAGTTGGTAATATTGAGGATCTTCCATGATACGGGCGCGATCGCGGGGACGAGAAAAAGGAATTTCCATCACTTCCCCAATTTTGGCATGGGGTCCATTGGTCATCATCACCAATTTATCTGCTAAAAACAGCGCCTCATCAATATCATGGGTAATCATCAATACTGTGCAGCGGTTATCATTCCAGATTTTCAGTAACTCTTCCTGCAATTCTTCCTTGGTGATAGCATCCAAAGCGCCGAAAGGTTCATCTAAAATCAATACCTTGGGACGAATAGCTAAAGCACGGGCAATAGAAACACGCTGTCTCATCCCCCCAGACATTTGCATGGGTTTCTTTTCCATTGCATCAGCTAAACCCACCATTGCCAAATGTTCCCGCACAATAGAACGTTTTTCTGCTTCTGGTTTAGTGGGGTAAACAGCATTTACAGCCAAATAAATATTTTCAAAAGCTGTTCTCCAAGGTAATAAGGCATAGTTTTGGAATACAACCATGCGATCTGGACCTGGTTTAGTAATAGGTTGTCCTTCTAATAACACCTGTCCAGAAGTGGGGAAATTAAAACCAGAAACCATATTTAACAGAGTTGACTTACCACAACCTGAGTGGCCGATGACACAAATAAATTCACCCTGTGCAACTTCTAAATTAACACCATCAAGAACTGTAAAAGGTCCCTTTTTGGTGGGGTAGGTTTTACAAACATCTTGAATTTGTAAAAAAGGTTGGCTGCTGTGAATTTGGGTAGATGATTTGGTAGAAGTTAGGGTACGGCTTTGCATAGTTTGGTAATTAGTAATTGGTAATTGGTAATTATCTCTTTCCTAGTCTGAGACAGGGAATGCTATTAAGAGGCTCTGCCTCTATCATTTATCATTGTGTAAGGCAGAGCCTTACTTTATTCATTCCCATACAGAGTATGGGAACGAAAAAGAGTAGGAAGAAAGGAATATTAAGCTGCTACTTTTCTGGGAGTATCTAGAACAACTTCTGCGACAGAAAAATCGCGTTTGATATCTAAACTGGTGAGATAGGCAAAAGGATCATCAGCATTGAAGGGTTTACCATCAAATAATTGAATTGGTTGACGAGTGTAGCTAATATCTAAACCTAGTTCTCTAGCTGCGGTACTAAATACACCAACTCGACAAACTCTTTCCACAATTTCTACCCAGTTACGAGGGAAAGGAGTTTCACCCCATCTTGCTAACTGTGTCATGATCCAAATTTGCTCAGTTCTGCTAGGACGATTAATAGCAGATTCACCATAAAATTGATGGTGGGCATACTCGCGCATGGGATGATCTATATCGCAAGTATTCACACCATCAGGATCTTCAATTTGGATAAAATCAATGTCGGTGCTGACATATTCCCGACCAGCTAAAATTTGTCTAACTTCTTGAGCATTGTTGGGATCAGCGCAATATTGACAAGCTTCTAATAAAGCCTTGGTTAAAGCAATATGAGTATTTGGGTAAGCATTAGCCCAATCTTCTCTTACACCTAAAACTTTACCAGGATGTCCTAACCAAACTTCTAAATCTGTAGCAATTGTAAAACCTGAACCTTCAATAGCTGCGCGATAATTCCAAGGTTCACCAACGCAGTAACCATCTATTGTTCCACCTTTCAAATCTACCACCATTTGAGCAGGGGGAATATTTTTCATTTCCACATCAAAATCAGGATCAATTCCTCCTGCTGCTAACCAATAACGCAAGAGTAAATTGTGCATTGAGGCTGGATGTACTACCCCCATTCTGTGTTGTTGTTCACGGGTTTGTAGGAGGTATTTTTTGAAGTCTGAAAGACTGTGTACACCTTGTTCATAAAATCTTTTCGCTAGGGTAATGGCGTTACCGTTGCGAGTCATAGTTAAGGAGGTGACAACTGGTAAAGGTTGGTTTTTGTTGCCTCCTAAAGATAACCAAATTGGCATTCCTGATGGCATTTGGGCAGCATCTAAATATCCACCACTGATACCATCAACAACACCACGCCAATTGCTTTCTCTAACTAAAGAAACTTCATCTAAACCATGTTTAGTGAAAAAGCCTTTTTCTTTAGCTATTGCCAGAGGCGCACAGGCAGTAAGAGGTAAGAAACCGATTTCTAAATTTACTTTTTCTAAACCATGACGGGCAATAGCTGGTGTTTTTCTTGCCCGTAATTTTTTGATGCGTTTTTGTTGGTTGAGGAAATAAATCATTTCACTCCGCAAACTGTAGTAACTGGGATGTTCTACAACTTCCATGCGTTTACGGGGTCTGGGAATATCTACTTCTAAAATGTCACCAATTTTGGATTCTGGTCCATTAGTTAACATGACAATTCTGTCAGATAAAAGCACTGCCTCGTCTACGTCATGTGTCACCATGACCGCAGTTACTTCATTTTCTTCGCAGATTTGCATTAACTGTTCTTGCAAATTACCGCGAGTTAGTGCATCTAACGCCCCAAAAGGTTCATCTAATAATAATAGTTTAGGACGAATTGCCAAAGCACGAGCGATCGCTACTCGTTGTTTTTGTCCACCAGATAACATCCCTGGTTGTTTGTCAGCATGGGGACGTAAACCCACCATATCTATATGTCTGTCGATTATGGCTTTACGTTCGGCAGCTGGCATCCCATTTAAGACTGAATCTACAGCCAAGGCGATATTTTCTCTCACAGTTCGCCAAGGTAAGAGAGAATAGTTTTGAAATACTACCATTCTATCTGGCCCTGGTTTCTTAATTCTTTGACCTTCCAAAGTGACTAAACCTTCTGTAGGCAAATCTAACCCAGCAATCATATTTAAGAGAGTAGATTTACCACAACCAGAGTGACCGATAAGAGAAATAAATTCGCCCTTTTTGATTTCTAAGTTAATGCCTTTGAGGGCGATATATTGACCGCCACCGGTTAATTCAAAGACTTTATCAATTTGATCTACAGCAACAAATACAGACATAATTTTAGATTTTGAATTTTGAATTTTGTATTTTAAATTGGTAATTGGTGATTGGTAATAATTCTTTCCATTACCCACCAATACCCAGGCTCTATTTTTGTTCTGGTAAAATCCAGTTTTGTAGTGCAGCCATGAGTTTATCTAAGATTAGACCAACAACACCGATATAAACTAGAGCCAAAATAACTTCGCTCACGTTGTTATTTTGATAGGCATCCCAGATAAAAAAGCCAATGCCGACAATACCAGACATAACAATTTCTGCCGCAATAATCGCTAACCAAGCTAAACCGATGGCGATTCTCAGACCAGTGAAAATGTAGGGTAATGCGGAAGGAATGAGAATATTGAAAAAGTATTCTTTGCGGCTAAGTTGTAAAACTTTAGCAACGTTGTTATAGTCTTGGGGAATTTGAGTTACACCCACAGCAGTGTTAATTAAAATCGGCCAAATTGCAGTAATGAAAATTACGAATAATGCTGCTGGTTCGTTTTGTCTTAAAGCTGCTAGAGAAATAGGCACCCAAGCCAAAGGTGGTACAGTTCTTAATAACTGAAATAGAGGGTCTAAAGCTTTGGACATGGTTTTGTTGACACCGATTAAAACCCCCAAACCAATACCCACAACTGCCGCTAAGGTATAGCTAATAGCAACCCGTTGTAAACTAGCAAAAATTTGCCAAAATAGCCCTTTGTCAGTACCACCTTTATCATAGAATGGATACAAAATTAAAATCCAAGTGTCTTGAATAACCTGTATAGGCCCTGGTAAAGTCGCCCCTGGAGTCCAAGAGAATAATTGCCAAATCGTTAAGAATATCAGGAGGGCAATAGCTGGAGGAACAAGTTCAGGAAATTGCTTTTGTAAACTTGATAAAAAGCTATTATCAAACTTAGGAGTTGTTGAACGTTTTTGGGCTACTGTCATTGATGTTTCCTCAAATTTACTACTGTTTAATGATTAATGGTCAATTGCTAAGGACTAAACGCTAACTTTCTTGATAGTTAAACTCTTGAGATATTCTTCTGGTTTTTCAGGGTCAAATTTAACGCCATCAAAAAATTCTTCTACACCACGAGATGTACTGGTGGGAATATCCGCCGCAGGTAATCCTAGTTCTTTAGCAGCTTCTCTCCAAATATCTTCGCGGTTAACTTTTTTGATTAATTCTTTGGCTTTAGTACCACCATTAGCAATGTAATCTTTGGGTAAAAATCCCCACCGCACATTTTCTGTTATGAACCATAAATCATGACTTTGGTAAGGATAAGATACGCTGCCTTTTTCATCTTTCCAGTAGTAAGCAGCCATTGATTTATCATCAATTTTGCGCCCATCACCCATGTCATATTTACCTTGGTATGGGTTAGCTAAAACTTCTGGTGAAGATAAACCAAAATACTTTTTAGCTGCCAGAATTTGGGCTGCTTCTTTGCGGTTGTCAAAATTATCTAACCATTGCTGGGCTTCCATAATGCCTTTGAGTAAGGCTTTTGTGGCTTTGGGATGTTGATCAACCCAATCTCCTCTCATGGCAAAATATTCTTCAGGGTGATTTTTCCAAATTTCCGCTGTTAATGCGGCCATGAAGCCAATTTTGTCGTTAACAAGACGGAATGGCCAGGGATCTCCGGTACTGAAAGCGTCCATTGTGCCGGTTTTCATGTTGGCTACAGTTTGCGCTGCGGGTACTGTCAACAATTTGACATCTGCATCTGGATCAATTCCACTTGCTGCTAACCAATAACGAATCCATAAGTCTTGGTTAACGTGGGGAAATGTAAAGGCTGCGGTGAAGGGCGTGGAAGATTTAAGCTGTGCTAATAAAGGTTTAGCACCATCAAGTTTTACGCTAATACCTTTCCCTAGATGTTTGTTAGCGATCGCAATTCCATTACCATGTGTAATTAATTGACATAAAACATACATGGGAATGGGTTTATTACCTTTGGTAATTTTACCTTCGGTAATTAAGTGTGGCATAGGCATTTGCCATTGACCACCATCAATACCACCACCCGCAGAACCAATTTCGACGTTATCCCGTGCAGAACCCCAAGAAGCTTGTTTGGAAAGTTCTACTTCAGACATTCCGTATTTAGTAAAAAAGCCTTTTTCTAAAGCAATAATTAAAGGTGCAGATTCAACAATGGGAATATAACCAAGTTTGACTTTTGTTGTTTCTGGTTTTTGTTCTGGGCTAATATTAGCTACTGGTTGAACAGCAGATTGTGTAGAAGTGCTGCTAGTATTACCAGCCTCTGGAGGATTGCCTAGACAACCTTTCAAGAAAACAGCACCTGCTGAAATTCCAGCAGTAACGATAAATTTTCGGCGCGAAATTTGATTTAAAAAATCTGACATAACATATCTCCTTGATTGAAAAATCTATTTTTTAGTCATGAAAATTACAGCAAGAACACAAAAATTATTTGGATCTCTTGCTACTGCACCAAAATATATGTAGTCATGCGAAGTTGACATTTTCTGTCGGAAAATGGCTAACTTGGCTATGGGAACAAAGTTTAATTACTTTGAGTCTCTAGGTGAGAGGGGGACGCATCTCTGACCTAGTGAAATTTAGTTTACAGGTTTTTGAGTAAAAGTGGTTAACTTGGAAAGGTAAATCTTAAATAAATATTAGATTAGACATATAAGAAAAAATTTATTATGAGACCCTAATTTTGAGGAAAATTTCTAATATATATATTTTCTTTGATGATAATAATTATGTTTAGATTATGATTTCCGTAGGTATTGGTTTAGTTGATTACATTTAAAACTCATTAAATAGATGATTCTAATGATAACTATAGAAGGAATCTTCAATCTATAGATAAATCCTATAATGAAGATTATAAATAAATTATGAAATCGTCTATTGATGTCAGCTTAATTACTGAGAAGTCATCGAAGTAAAAAATCATCCCCAGTTCCCTTACTTCTTTGAGCGTATATAGCAGGTGACAGGTGACAGGTGACAGGTGACAGTGTGAAAAGTCTTTTGTTATCTGGGTTTTATCATCAATTGATGTCCTAAAACGGGCGATTGCTATATATAGCTAATAAGTAAAACATCAGAATTAATTATACATTTTGCAAAAAAATCTATCTCTAGGATGTTGTTTCTTTCCCGAAATGTGCAATTTATTTTGCACGACTAACTATCTCTGTTCTGTCACTCTCCAACCGTAAGTCCTACTAAAGTATTTGTGACAAGAACTTCCTTGTTCTTTCTTCCTTCGGTTGAGTAAAAAAGGTATCAGGAGTTGCTTCCTCAACTAAAGAACCACCATCCATCAGCATTACTCTATCTGCAACTTCCCGCGCAAATCCTACTTCATGAGTCACAACCACCATTGTCATTCCTTCACTAGCAAGATTTCTCATTACATCTAAAACCTCTCTGACCATTTCCGGGTCTAAAGCGGAAGTAGGTTCATCAAATAGCATAATTTTGGGTTGCATAGCTAATGCACGAGCTATAGCTACCCGTTGTTGTTGTCCACCAGATAACTGTCCTGGATATTTATTCGCTTGTGCTAAGATACCCACTCTTTCTAAAAGTTGCATTGCTAATTCTTCCGCTTTTGCTTTTGGTAATTTACGTACCCAAATAGGAGCTAAGGTTATGTTGTTTAAAACTGTTAAATGAGGAAATAAATTAAATTGCTGAAATACCATCCCTACTTCTTTACGAATGGTTTCAATATTTCGCAAATCACGACTGATAGTAATGCCATCAATTGTAATTTTTCCTTGTTGATATTCCTCTAAAGCGTTAAATGTGCGGATAAAAGTAGATTTTCCAGAACCGGAAGGCCCCATTAACACCACTACTTCTCCGCGATTAATTGTTAAACTCACTCCTTGAAGCGCGTGGAACTTGCCATACCACTTGTGAACATCTTCAGCTATAATAATTGGTTCTTTTAGTTGCATGAATTTAAACCTCAAAGTTAACAAAAGTTAATAAATATAAATGTTGATGTGTTTTAACTACTTAACTGCTTTTCTAACCTGCGAGAAGCTAAAGACATAGAGTAACAAAATAACCAATAAATTAAGCCAATAAATATATAAACTTCAGCATATCTACCCAAAAACCTTGGTTGTGCCAAAATAGAACGAGCAATACCTGTGAGTTCCACTAACCCCACTAAAGATAAAAGAGAAGTATCTTTAAACAAACCTATAAACTGTCCCACAATTGCAGGAATAACAGCACGTAAAGCTTGAGGTAAGACAATTAATATGATGAATAAAGGTGGATTAAATCCTAGTGCTTTTGCAGCTTCAATTTGTCCTCTGGGAATTGATTGTAGTCCCCCCCGCACATTTTCAGCCATGTAAGCCGCACTAAATAGCACCAGTCCCGCAATTCCTCTAATTAAGCGGTCTAAACGTAAATCAGGAGGTAAAAATAAAGGTAACATGACTTGAGCAATAAATAAAATTCCGATTAGTGGTAATCCTCTCACTATTTCAATATAGAGGACAGAAAACCAACGAATTAGGAACAAATTGCTTGTACGTCCTAATGCTAATAACACACCTAGGGGAAAAGAAAGCACAATGCTAACTATTGCCATTAAAAGTGTCAATAATAATCCATTCCATAAATTTGTGGATACAGATTGTAAACCAAACCCTCCGCCAATTAGCCATATATTAATCGTGAAAGCTAATAACCATATAGGTGCAAGCACAGGAGTGAGAGATTTATCAAATCTGCTTTTTATAAAATTTGTTTTTTTGTTAAATAAACTCCAAGTTATCACAGTTAAAAATGTATTAATTCCCAGTACAATCCAAATTCGCCAATATAAGTTCTGGGGAAACCTACCAACTAAAAATAAATGTAAATTAACTTGAATTACCTGCCATTGTGCTTGATTGAATGCCCAAAATAAGCATCCTTTAGCTACCCAAAATATAAATATTGAGCAGATTATAGTTAATAAACTATTGTACCAGTTATTAAAGAGATTTTTGTGTAACCAAGTCAATTTATTCATGGGCTATTTACTAGCGATAACTATCTTTCTTTAATCTGTACAGTGCGATTTAATAAATTCATCATCAAAGAAATTATTAAGCTAAATGTGAGATAAGTAAGCATGATTAACAACATCACTTCTACTGCTTTACCAGTTTGGTTAAAGGTGGTAGAAGCTACAAAATAAATATCAGGATAACCGATAGCGATCGCTAAACTAGAATTTTTGGTTAAATTTAAATATTGACTAGTAAGTGGAGGAATAATTACCCGCAAAGCTTGGGGAAAAATCACCAGACGCATCAACAATGTTGGTTTTAAACCCAGAGAGAACCCGGCTTCCCATTGTCCCCTAGCTACTGATTGAATCCCACCCCTCACAATTTCCGCAATAAAAGCACCTGTGTAAAATGTCAATCCCAGCAGCAAAGTTGAAAACTCTGGAGAAAAGGTAAAACCAGAAACTTCTATACCATTTTGACTCAGGGAAATTAACCCCCCAACCGAAACCTTATTTTCTGCTTTTGGAAAACTGAGAAAAACAGCAAAATACCAGAACAGCAATTGCAATAATAATGGTGTATTCCTAAAAATCTCTACATAAACTAAACTGATATTCCTCACTAACCAATTATCTGACAAACGCGCTATTCCCGCAGTTACACCCACAATAGTTGTCAGAAAAATTCCGAATATCGCCACTCGCAATGAGTTAATTAAACCTACCCATAATGCCAAAATATAGGTATCAGTTGGTTTATAATTAATAAGAGTTTCGCCGATATCGAAAGACGCTTGCTGTTGGAGAAAATCAAAACCAAATTTAATTCCTAATTGCTGTAAATTTCGATTGAGATTCATCCACACAATAGCAACTATGGCTATGGCTAAAATTACAGCTATAAATTGTGTTGCAATTTGCCAAAAGCGATAATCACGCCATATCGGTGGTTTGGAATTAGTCATTAGAAATAGGGAACAGGGAACAGGGAACAGGCAAGAGGCAAAAGGCAAGAGGTAAGAGGCAAAAGGCAAAAGGCTGAAAGCAGGAGTAAGAATTAAGTTTTTCCCTACACCCTACACCCTACACCCCACACCCTCTTCTTCCCTAATTACCGGAATGGGGGAGAATAGAGTAAACCGCCTTTTGTCGCAAGTTGATTTTGACCACGGGGGAGATTGAGTTGGGTTTTTGTACCCAAGTTGCGATCGTAAATTTCACCGTAGTTACCAACGTGCTTAACTATCCTAGCGGCGAAATCATTTGTTAGGCCAATTCCTTGACCCAAGTTTCCTTCTGTTCCCAAAAAACGCTTAATATCTGGGTCATTACTATTAGTAAATTGTCCTAAATTCTGAGAATTTATCCCCAACTCTTCCGCTTTTACCAGGGAATAAACGACCCATTTAATCACATTACTCCACTGCGGATCGCCTTGAGCAACTGCTGGTGCTAAAGGTTCTGAAGACAACAACTCATCTAGAATCACATTATCGTCCGGCTTGGGTAAAGTTGTACGTCGAGAAACCAAAGCCGAACGATCAGCTGTCACACCATCACAACGTCCTTCAGTGTATGTGGCAAAGGTAATATTCACGTCTTCAAACACAACAGGTTTGTAAGTAATACCTCGTTTCCGCATTTGGTCGGCTAAATTTTGTTCTGTAGTTGTTCCTGTTTGAATACAAATAGCTTTATTTTTCAAATCCCCTAGAGACTTGATGCCGCTATTTTTGCGAACCATAATAGCTTGACCATCGTAAAATACTACAGGTGCAAAATTTAAACCAAGTGAAGTATCACGACTCAGTGTCCAGGTAGTATTGCGACTAAGGATATCTATTTCCCCCGTTTGCAAAGCCGTAAATCGTTCTTTAGCATTCAAATTACGAAATTCTACTGCATCTGGATTATCAAACAAAGCTGCTGCCACAGCGCGACAAACATCTGCATCAATACCACTATATTTACCATCATTTCCGACAAAACTAAATCCTGGTAATTCACCACTTACACCACAAATTAATTTGCCCCGGTTTTTAACTGTATTAGCAATATTACGAGACACTTGAGATGTGGAAGTGCTGGTTGTATTGACCGTTGTTCCCGACTCACCACTACAAGCCCCAAGGGCAAAAATGAAAGGAGCGATCGCTAATCCTAAAACAGATTTATTCATAAACATAAAATACAAATTTATTTAACAAAATATATATCTAGCTGATGGTAATTGCAGAAAGTACAAAATCACACTGAAAACCTCTTCACTCTTGCCTTTTGCCTCTTGCCTTTTGCCTTGTCATTACGACAATTTGTAACGCCGATCTACTTACAGTCAACCATGAGTTTACCAAAACTTTGTTACTCACTCTCATTTTTTCAGATCAAGTTGTGGAATCTGTATAAATTCTACACTCTGCCAAAAAGTAGCTGCACCAATATAAATCAATGCCCATAGCAGGTTAAACTAGGTGTGGTGACAGCCGCTCCACCGTTCCTTATGAGGCTTTTATGGGAGCTAATCTGAAACAGATAGCCAATTACTTAGATAACCTTGGCTGGGAATATCGCTTTGATGAAGATGAAGACCGGATTATAACAGGTGTAGAAGCTGATCACCTAGAAGATTTTCTGATAGTCGTTCAGTTGGATGAAGGCGGAAAATTTTTCCGAGTCTTTGCACCTCAAGTTCTAGCAGGAGTGAAAGAGCATCCTCACAAAGCATCTATCCTCCAGACAATGCTGGCCATTTCTTGGGAAACCAAAATGCTCCAATGGGAGTATGATCCCTCCGATGGAGAAATTCGTGCCATTATTGAATTTCCTTTAGAAGACTCAATTCTCACCGAAAGACAATTTCACCGTTGTCTGAGTGGATTAATTCAGGTTGTTGACAGCATAGCCTTACCCCGTCTCAAACAGGTAATGGCTACAGGTGAAGATCCAGGGAATATAGAACTGGGTGAAAGACTATTACTCAGTATCCAGGAAGAAGCCCCAGGACTACTGGATTTACTAGAAAAAGCAATGGAAGCCAGGAAAAAGCGGGGAAGTTTTCCTAACGAGTGAGGCGGATTATCACTGTCATAGCTATACTCCAAAGTGATACCCTCACTAATATACTGAAATTTTTTAGGGCTGGATTTTTATGACATCCTATACAACCTCCTCAGCCAAAGCGGAAATGAGTGAACTCCGGCGGTTGAAAAGCTTACTACCGCCAGAATTGCAGAGTTGGGTAACAGTTGAAGGCTCAACAGAAGTAAGTCCACCCTTGATCCGTTGCGAAGAAATTGGTAAAGACCAAGTAGAAATTCAAATAGACTTAATCAAATGGGATGCTCTAGCAATGGATCAGCGTAACCTGCTGTTCTGGCATGAAGTTGCTCGCATCCAAAATGACACAATTCCCAAAGATGGTTGGGAAATGGCAGCACTAGCAATTGGTTTAGGTGGTGCTGTGGGTGAATTATGGGTGCAGGACGGATTGCTATTGGTATTAGCATTAGCCCTGTGTGGCGTTTCTGGTTGGCGACTATATCAAAAAAATAATGGGGAAAAACAACTTAAAGAATTAGTTGATGCTGACGAAAAAGCGATCGCCTTAGCTACTCGTTTTGGTTACAGTCTCCCCAACGCCTACAAAAGTTTAGGTAGTGCCTTAAAAACCTTAATTGACACCACCCCCGGTAAGCGCCAGCGTTCCCGCTACGAAGCCAGACTTTCCGCCCTGAAACGCAGCGCCAACAAAGCCAAAGCCAAATCTAGACCCACAGACGAAGACAGACTGTAGAAGAGATGGGGAGATGGGGAGATGGGGAGATGCGGGAACGCTCCAGATGGGGAGAAATAATTACCTCCTGCCCCCTGCCCCTGCCTCAACCTACATCTGATTCAGCATTTTATGGGTCTGGGGGATCACCCTCACTTGTTTAACAAACTTCTTCATTAAAGCTTGCCATACTAAAACCTGGTCTGGTGTAGGGGCTTCTACAGGTACTGGACTGAATGGCTCTGTTAGCGGTGTCACCGGTTGCAAAAATATGGGGATATCCTGACTCACTTCAGCGACTAACAAAGCCGAGCGTTCCAATTCGCCAGGATCTGTCCTTTGAGAGACAATTATCTTGACAAAAATATCTAAATTTGCATCAAAGCATATTTGGAGAAATTTTTTATGTTCTGTCCAATGAGTTTCGCCACTTACGCTAGGCAATTTTAAATCCATACCTACAGAGTCGAGGTAGGGGAGAATCATGACCAATTGCTCCGGGCGATGTCCCCCAGTTTCCAGGTAGATGGGTAAATTGGTTAGCGATCGCACTTGGGGTAGAAATTGCGCCAAAAATGGAGCGTGAAGAAGTGGTTCGCCTCCAGTTAAGCTAATGCTATCGTGTAAAGAAGGTAAATTTTGCCTTTCTACCCATTTTATCAACATAGCTAGAGGAATAGGATTAGAGTAGATTTCAAAATCTCTTAATCCAGGGGAACGCTCTATCTTACATATAGAAGGGGCATTCCATGTATGGGCGCTATCGCAAAAGTGACAACGCAAGTCACAAAGACCAAAGCGAATAAAAATCTGGCGTGTCCCGACATTGAGTCCTTCCCCTTGAATAGCAGAAAAAACTTCAACCAGGCGTGCAGTAGGTTTAACCGTAGTTTTAGCAATCATGAGATGATAGATAGCAGCGCAGTCGCCTATGGCGCGGCGAAGCTGATCGCACCGATTAGGCACAACAACAAGTTATGTTTATAGCTTCTTGTTCCATTGTGAACCGGATCGAACGATCTCCTATCTCTGAGCAAAAAACTAGTCTTCCGTTTCAATATTTGTCGGTTAAGACGAAAAAAGCCATGGAAAAAGGGAAAGAAAAAACCTTTAACCTTGAAACTTTTCTCTTTTAGCAATTAAAAGTTTCAGGTACAAAACCCAGTGCAGTATTGCTACCTCTCCTTAATCCTACTTTTTCAAATTTAGGTTAAGTAATTTTCCAGGACAAAATAATGTTTGGCAGATTAGATTTAGATGGCAACTAAAGTGCATAGCTTCATGAGTAGCCAACCCACAGAGGCAGATTTCCCAGTTACTTACCTGAACGATACAGCTATAGTGCAGGTGTCTATGCGTTTGAGCGTGCTTGAGGCTGTTGGCTTTAAGCAAACCTGCCAAAACCTAATCCAAGCTGATTCACATCCGCAGCAACTTGTCCTTGACTTCCAAAATACTATTTTTATGGATAGTAGTGGTTTAGGGGCGTTGGTAAGTAATTTTAAATATGCTCAAGAAAAAGGGATCGCATTCAGACTTCGTAATGTTACCCCTCAAGTTATGGCAGTGCTAAACCTGACAGGATTAGATCAGGTATTTTCTATTGAGTCTACTAACAGCATCGAACTCATAGAATCCATTAGCCCTGGAGATAGTCAGAGAAATATGGCTCGCAAAGTAGAGCCGTTACCTCAAACCCATCCTTCTGTGGCTTCTTGGATGAAAAGACTGATTGATATAGTCGGATCATTAGTAGGTTTAGTTATTACAGGAGTTTTATTTATTCCCATTGCGATCGCTATTCAAATAGACGATCCCGGTCCTATTTTCTTTAGTCAAACCCGCTGCGGCTGGATGGGTAAGCGTTTTGCTATTTGGAAATTCCGTTCTATGTGTGTTGATGCGGAAGCTAAAAAATCTCAAGTCAAAAACCAAGTAGAAGGTGCTTTCTTCAAAAATGATCAAGATCCCCGGATTACAAAGGTAGGACGCTTTTTGCGTCGCACAAGTCTAGATGAACTACCACAGTTCTGGAACGTCCTAAAAGGCGAAATGAGTTTGGTCGGTACTAGACCACCAACCCCAGATGAAGTAGAAAGATACGAAGTACCAGAGTGGCAACGTTTCGATGTCAAGCCGGGAATGACCGGAGAATGGCAAGTCAACGGACGCTCGACAGTACGCAGTTTTGAAGATGTAATTCGTCTGGACTTACAGTATCAAAAAAATTGGACTTTGGCTTACGATTTAAAGCTGATTCTCAAAACTATCACCATCTTGTTTAACAAAAACAGCGGTGCTGTTTAACAGTTAACAGTTAGAGGACTTACGCTGTTTAAGCTAACAACTACCAAATTTCATTTCTGAGTTTACCCAGACCCACTTTTAGAGGTTTGGGTAAATTTTTTGTCAGGACAGTGTTTACAAGTGATATGGCAGGTGACAGGTGACTCTTGACCGGGAATTTTAGATTTTAGATTTTAGATTAAAAAAATTTGGTATAGGTTCTAGTCCTTCAGGACGTAAAAATCGTCATCTCAAAATTTACGCAATCTTCAACGAAAAGTTACTGGGCAACAAAAAGTATAAAGAGATAATGAAGTAATCTAAGAGGTAGTATACTGCAAAGTAACTTTGACGACAGATACTGATTGTCAGTCAACAACACACCAGGAAACTCTGACTAATTTGTTATGCGGATTTTAATTTACTCCTACAATTATCACCCAGAGCCTATCGGTATTGCCCCGCTAATGACTGAATTAGCAGAAGGACTGGTGAAGCGTGGACATCAAGTACGGGTAGTCACAGCTATGCCCAACTATCCTGAGCGCCAAATTTATGAGGACTATCAAGGCAAATTTTATTTAACAGAATATAAAAATGGTGTTCACATCCAACGTAGTTATGTTTGGATTCGCCCCCAACCCAACCTGTTAGATAGGATGATGTTGGATGCTAGTTTTGTTGTCACAAGCTTTTTTCCAGCACTAATGGGCTGGCGACCAGATGTAATTCTTTTAACTTCCCCATCTCTCCCAGTATGCCTACCAGCAGCCCTTTTAGGATGGTTACGTGCCTGTCCAGTCATCTTAAACTTACAAGATATATTACCTGAAGCAGCTATCCACGTCGGTTTGCTAAAAAATAAATTACTGATAAAGATATTTACCGCCTTAGAAAAATTTGCCTACTCCTCCGCCACTAAAATAAGTGTAATTGCTGATGGATTTGTAGAAAATTTACTGTCTAAGGGTGTACCAGCCCAAAAAATCATACAAATTCCTAACTGGGTAGATGTCAACTTTATCAGTCCTTTGCCAAAAGAAGATAACCCCTTCCGCGCTACACATAATCTCAAAGGTAAATTTGTAGCTTTATATTCTGGCAACATCGCCCTTACACAAGGTTTAGAAACAGTAATTAAAGCAGCAGCTAAATTACGTAACATCACAGAAATAGCTTTTGTGATTGTTGGTGAGGCCAAAGGATTGCAAAGATTACAACAGAAATGTTTAGACCAGGGTGCAGATAACGTTTTGTTATTACCATTTCAACCCCGACAGGAATTGCCGCGAATGTTGGCAGCAGCAGATGTAGGTTTGGTGGTACAGAAGAAAAATGTGATCTCCTTCAATATGCCATCAAAAATTCAAGTCCTATTGGCCAGTGGCAGGGCTTTAGTGGGATCTGTGCCTGAAAATGGTACAGCAGCTAGAGCAATTAAACAAAGTGGTGGTGGAGTTATTGTTCCTCCAGAAGATCCCCAAGCCTTAGCAACAGCGATTTTAGACTTGTACCAAAATCCGGAAAAAGTAAAAACTCTAGGCTACAACAGCCGTCAATATGCTGTCGAACAATATGCATTTGATCAAGCCTTAAGCCAGTATGAGACATTATGTTACTCATTGGCAACAGATGCTAACAAAATTCAACCCATAGTTGTCACAACAGCAGTCAACAAAAAGGTGTAAGGGCTAGTAACTGAAAATAAACTAGCTTATTACTTCTGTCGCTTGTATTTTGCCTTTTAGCTAATTATGAAGCCAGCCGCCCCATAAACACCTATTTTTTTGTTAGTATTCAAAAAAACCTATTCACAAAATCACAAGTTGTTTGTAGGCATAGTATTTGTCAGCATAGTTAACACAAGCTCAAAATTCTCAAATTTTGATTGTCTAAGAATTATCAAAGGCTGTTAGCTGAGTTTGTAGTTGCTCATCATGCTGACTGCTACATATCAGACAAATTGTGAAAAAAGGAAAAACGCATCTGAGGTTGAATGACTGATTATTTCCAAGGAAATTTCCCCATAGAGTCTGTCCCACTGACAACAACGACAGTTAACAGCCCTATAGCTGTAACTGATGATGTGAGTGGAAAATTAGCGATCACCATCGCTGAAGCAGGATCAGAACGCAAAGCAGGCGAGATTTTGTTGCTGAGAGTAGCAAATGTCTCTTACCTGTCAGATTACTTTGTGATGATGACTGGCTATTCTAGGGTACAGGTGAGGGCGATCGCCGCAGCAATAGAAGAAAAAGTCGAAAGTGATTGGCAGCGTCGTCCCTTAAGGACCGAAGGAAAAGCTGAGGGAAGTTGGGTGCTACAAGACTATGGTGACGTGATTGTTCACATCATGATGCCCAAGGAACGAGAGTTTTATAATTTAGAGGCGTTCTGGGTTCATGCGGAACGCATTCCGCTACCAAACTCTGATGATGGTAAGCCAAGATGATGAAATCCTCGGTTTTTGATTGCCCAGTTCCCACAGAACAACAACCGCTAAACGAGTACGAAGAATTAAAAAATTCCTGGCTATTTCGGGATACCACTTTAAGGTGGCCTGATTATCTGACCAAGATTTTTTGGATTTGGGGCTGGTCGTGGTTCGTCGCAGGACCTGTAGCAGCGGCCAGCTTTCCTCCACAAAAGCAGTTTGTTCATTTTATGCTCTGTGGGTCTGCTGCCGCTAGTATGGGGGTAGTGTTGTTATTGGTGCGATTATACTTGGGTTGGTTCTACGTGCGCGATCGCCTCTACAGTTCCACAGTATTCTATGAAGAATCCGGTTGGTATGACGGACAAACCTGGACAAAACCCCAGGAAGTGATTACCCGCGATCGCCTAATAGTCACCTACGAAATTAAACCCATTCTTCAACGCTTGCAAATTACCTTTGCCGCCTTGGCTTTAATGTATCTTATTGGTACTATAGTTTGGCATTTGTTATAAATGAGTCATTAGTCATTAGTCATTAGGGACAGGGAACAGAGAATAGGGAACAGGGAACAGCGGAGAAGAACCACTGGCCACTAACCACTGACCACTAACAACTGACAACAGACCACTGACCACTGACCACTGACAACCTACAAAATAGATATAAACCCATGACAATGGGAAAACGAACACAAGCCACAGCACTGGAAGTCCGGTTGCTGCGGGAAGGAATTATCGAATCTCGGCATATAGTCCAGGCCGTAGTCAGCGACGAACGCGGAAGAGTTCTGTCAGTTGCTGGCAACGCCGAAACCGCTGCATTTGTCCGTTCTGCCCTGAAACCATTTCAAGCCCTTGCTGTCACCAGCACAGGTACACTGGAACGGTATGATTTGAGCGATCGTGACTTAGCAATCATCACCAGTTCCCACCAAGGCAGCATGGAACAGGTGCGACAAGTATTTAATATCCTCTGGCGGGCTGACCTTGACCCCAGCACTTTGCAATGCCCAATTCCTAAAGATAAGCGCAGTGCTTTAGAATATAACTGCTCTGGTAAACACGCAGGAATGTTAGCCGTTTGCCAGCAACGCCATTGGCCTTTGACTAACTATTTGGATCGCAAACACCCTGTCCAGCAGCTAATTCTCTCCAAGGTAGCTGAATTGCTCAGAATGCCAGCAGCAGAATTTATCGGTGTTCATGATGACTGCGGCGCACCTACATATTTGATGCAACTCGGTCAAATGGCCTCTTTGTATGCTGTACTTGCTTCTAGCAATAACTTGGATATGGAACGCATTGTCCGCGCCATGAATCATCATCCCACTATGGTGGCAGGGGAAGGCGAATTCGATACAGAATTAATGCGCTTAACTCCAGGAGAACTAGTTAGTAAATCTGGTGCAGAAGGTGTGCAGTGCATTGGCCGACTTGGGGAAGGCATGGGATTGGCAATTAAAGTTATGGATGGGGCAAAACGGGCAAAGTATGCCGTAGCTATTCACCTGCTGCAACAAATGGGCTGGATTACTCCCAGCGTTGCCCAGAGCCTATCTGAGAAGTTTATGAACCTGAGTAAATACAAGCGTTTAGAGGTAATTGGAGAATTATCGCTTTTGTAGTTGACAACCTCTTGGCTTTGCGTTATATTGAATAAGTCGAGAGGCAAAGGCAACGCGGGATAGAGCAGCCTGGTAGCTCGTCGGGCTCAAGACGAAAGATTAACTAAACGCTTATCAGTTAGTCTTGCATTGGGCGGCACAAAAGGAAACTTATGTGTGTTTATCTGTCAAACTCGGGGAAGCCAATAGCGCGGTAATCCCGAACCAAGCTCCAGAAATGGAGAAGGTGTAGAGACTGGAAGGCAGACACCCTAACGGTAATGACGAGGGTGAAGGGACAGTCCAGACCACAAACCAGTTGAACTGGGCAACGAAAGTTGTAGATGGTAAGCATAACCCGAAGGTCAGTGGTTCAAATCCACTTCCCGCCACCAAATTAAAAAATGAAGCCCTGTAATCTTAAGTGATTGCGGGGTTTTGTTTTATGCTGACTAAGTTATTTTATACAGTTTTTTATTATTGCTATGTTAATATAATTTGTAACAAAACATTTTTACGCATAAATATACTGGTTTATAATCTCTCCACAATTGATTTTCTAAAAAATGAGCTAAATTAATGGTTAATCCACAAACAGATAGTGAATGGACAATTCATTCTCTAAATATACATGGAACTTTTTTTGAACAGTGGTGTGCGGATCTTTTTTAGTCTGTACCAGGTTGTAATGTAGTATCAACTAACTATCCGGTAGAGTTTCCTCTTCAGAGTAATTCTTTGAAAAGTAAAGAAAGCGCCCTTGATATATGGGTTGAATTATCTAATCAAGATGAAGTTTATGCTTTTTTAATAGAATGTAAAAAGAATAATCCAGAACTTGCTAACTGGATTTTTTTTCCTAAAAGAGGAGATAATGCCAACAGAAAGTTTGTTTCTCGTATTATAACTACTGATCAAAATATTCAATCATCTATGTATTATCTAGAACAGACTAGCCCAGTAAATTTTTTCAATGAAGCTAGAGAATGACGTAAGGATTATCAATCGAAAGACGAAAAAAATAAACAAAAAACAAAAACTGCCAATAATACTACATCAGACGATAAACAAAAAGACGATAAACAAAAAACAAAAACTGCCAATAATACTATATCAGACGCATCTTATCAAATATCACTTGCTACTCAATCAATATGGCATGAAGAAACAACTTTAGCCGTTGAATTACAGAATAGACGGCTAACATCTCGATTGAATTATCGTGTAAAAACATTTATTCCATGTATTGTAACCACAGCAAACCTTTATTCGTGTAGTTTTGATCCGCAAGATGTAGATCCTAGTCGAGGAGAAATAAATTTTGATAAAGTTAATTTAGAAAAACAGCCATTTGTATTTTATGAATATCCTTTACCCAGACACCTTCAATCTTCGGTATCAGATATGGTTAATATTATGTTGAGAGGCAAAAGAGATATTTCTGTAAGAATGGATATTATCATCATAAATAGTTTACATTTACAGAATTTGTTAACTCAACCAAACGCTGTAGAAAATATAATAAATAGTATTATTAATAATAGAGGATAATTAAGAAATAAACCATTTTTATTTTGCAAATGGACACAAAGCTGAGAGGAGACATAGCAGAACAAGCTGCTGTTTTTCATGCTTTAAAACGTGGTTGGGGAGTTTTAAAACCTGTTGGTGATAGACTACCTTACGATTTAGTATTTGACGTTGGGGGAAATTTAATTAAAATACAAGTCAAATATGCTTGGTTGGATGAACCTTCTGGTAATTATGTAGTAGATAATCGCCGCACGAAAACAAATAGACGGATAATGGTGAGAGATGCTTATCAACCATCAGATTTTGATTTTGCATTGGTATATGTAGAAAATATTGACCTGTTTTATGTTTTTCCAGTTGATATTTTCATCAGTTATGGTAGTGAAATACATATTGTTGAGGCTGAAAAAAGACAGAGGAAACCTCGTTCAGCACAATATCGTAATGCTTGGGAATTAATCACAAACGCATTAGCTATAGGTGAGTGCTAATTTTTGTTGTTTATTTGTCAATAGTTGTAGGCATTCATCCAATCTTCACCACCTGGTAATTGCACAAGATAATTATCTATCATGTCTGGTAATTCTCTATTTGAATAGTTATAGGTCATTAATAATAGCTCATTTGCATTTAATAATAGTTGTTTTTGGTTCAGCATTTGTGAAAGTTGCTGTCGTTTTAAACTACCATTTAAAACCTCTAAACTTGCATCTGCTATGGCTGGTGTAAGTTCATCTTCTAAATAAATTTGCCATTCATCTTGATTAATGTAATGAGATTTTTTATTATCTTTCAGATTGAGTTTTTTGATTTCTATCAATGAATTACGAATTGAAGCAGTCCACGAATTTGTTAATCTCTGCTCAATTTGATTTTTAATCAAATGAATCAGCAGAATCTTTAAAAACGCTTGAATATTCCGTATAATTGCTTGTTTACTCATTCCCTCTAATTCATCCACAATTGCCAAAGCATCTGTGTAACGTCCTTCGATAATGCTATTTCTGAGGTCGATTAATTCCTGTGTCATCTGTATTTACCTCAAGTTATAAATCAGTGAATATTTATTCAACCAGTGCATAATTGTATTTTATAGTTAAATCTGTTTACCTGTGGCACTCCCAAAAGCAGGTTTTGATCTATTCTGAAGATAAAGCTATCCAAGCGCGGAGAATCAGAATTGTGAAGTTACATAAACCAATATTAGTGGGAGGACTAGGTTTGTCCTTTTCCCTGTGGATGTTAGACAGTTGGCATGATTCAATAGTACAGGTGGGAGAATTCGGACTCCTGAGTGCTTTAGCTGTGGGTGGTGGTTTCTGGTTATTGCAGAAAAATCGACCTGGTGAACAGCTAGATGATATAGTTGTGGATAGAGCGTCTGTGGAAAGTGCAATAACCAAAACCGAAGCTATCATCAACCAACTTGCACAAGAAGCTATTAACCATCCAGCTTTAGCAACTCTACGGGAACAACTGGAACAATTACGTTTAGAGTTAGATAGACGAGAAATTCAAATTGCTGTTACTGGTGGAAAGTCTGTAGGTAAAAGTACAATTATTCAAATTCTCAAGAATGTAGAAGCTTTATCTAAAAATTCTCTACATTTTTCGGAAACAGCACCTTTATTTACAGGAATAAGTGAAAATTCCGATGCAGTCATATTATCAGAACTGCAAAAATCTGATTTTGTCTTATTTCTCACTAATGGAGATTTGACAGATTCAGAATTTCAAGTTTTGCAACAATTAAAAGCAGTAAAACAATCAGTATTGCTGGTATTTAATAAACAAGACCAGTATATAACCGATGAACGTGCTACAGTTTTGCACTCCTTGAAACAAAGAGTTTCCGGTAATGTAGTTGCAACTTCAGCTTCTCCCTTACCTGTGAAAGTGAGAAAACATGAAGCAGATGGTTCTGTCAACGAGTGGTTGGAACAACCAACACCAAACATTCAAGAATTAACCGCACAATTAACTGAAGTTTTAGCACAACAAAAGCAGCAGTTAGTGTGTACAACAACGATGCGGAAAGTGCTGTTACACAAAGCTGAAGCGAAAGATTATTTAAATAGCATCAGACGCGATCGCTCAACTCCCATCATAGAACAAAATCAGTGGATTGCTGCTGCTGCTGCTTTTGCTAACCCAGTTCCTGCTTTAGATATCTTAGCAACTGCGGCGATTAATGCCCAAATGGTAATGGATTTGGGTAACATTTATCAACAAAAAATTTCCTTAGAACAGGCGCAACAAGTAGCCGGAACTATGGGAAGCTTAATGTTGAAATTAGGTTTGGTAGAATTATCTACTAGAGCAGTAACAGGTATCCTCAAAACCAATGCTGTCACCTTCGTAGCAGGGGGAATGGTAGAAGGTGTAAGTGCTGCTTATTTAACTAGAGTTGCTGGGTTAAGTTTAGTTGAATATTTTGAACAGCAAGAAATAGCTTTAGAAACAGGAAATGGTTTGAACCTGGAAAAATTACGCCAAGTTTTACAAACAGTATTCCAGCAGAATCAAAAAATTGCTGTTTTGGAAGCTTTTGTGAAACAAGGTGTAAAACGGTTGTTACCAGAAACGAAACCAGTAGAAGTTGTCGGATAGTTCTGCACGACATCAGGAATTTTAAACCCGCTTTCAGTGGAGTTATTCCTAAATAAAAAGCGGGTTTTATTGTAGTTATTAGCTATCAGCAGTCAGCTTTCAGTCAGAAAACCCTTTGTCAAGATTTTGGATAATATAGATTAATAATTGTACCTAATTTACTAGAAATATACTGTATTTTGTGAAATTGAGAAATTTCATGGTATTTTGAACAGATTTATTTTTCTGTAGCGTTTATGATAAGAAATGTCACGTTTGCAGATGTTGAAAATATTGCTAAATCTATGACACCTCAAGAATTTTTGGATAATTTAGCTACAGCTGTCACAGACTCAGAAAAACTGGTTGTTTTTGCACGATACTTAGACACAACAGCATTAGATCACGCAACAACCCCCAGATGGAAAAGTTTAGCTTACAGCATGGAAATTCAATTTGCACTCAATAACCTTGCTTTTCATTTAGAAGCACTAGCGGAAAAAGCTAATTAATCAGTGACAATAATACTTAATAGGTATTATTGCTATGTACCTATCAGGTAATTAAATTTTCTACATATATTTTTAGATGAACTCTCGTAACTACCTGATTTATCAAGTTGTAACTAGGTTAGTAAATTAGTTACAACTGACGATAAACAGCAAATAAAGAATCATTATATTTGTGTTCAACTTCAAGATTAAACGCCCAGGCTAACGGATAGTGTTTTTGATATTCTCCTAAAATATTGATGCGGTGACAAACACCAGGAATTTTACTTAAATATTTGTTGTTTAACGGTGAATCACAAACAAATAAACCTCTAGCTTTGTATGTTGTACCTGTTATATTTAAGCTATGATTAATTATGATTGCTACATAGTATTTATCATCACCAGAATGCAGGACTTTAACTAGGTTATCATGGGTAATCCCAAGTAAATGATCTGGTAATTGTAAACCTGCGCTGGTGTCTAAGGGTAGGTTTTGAGTTTTTACCCAATTGAGAATTTCTTGATGTTTTTTTAATGCTGCTTGTCTTTGGAAAAAATATTTTATTTCGGTAAATAATTTAGTGATTGGGTATATTAGTTGTAGTGCGATTAATATCAGGGTGATGAATATTCTTTGGATTTTAAGCATTTTTTTACACCTGGTTGTTATAATTGAGATTATAAAACATTTTGATTAATGAACGCCTGTAATATACTATGCAGCCTAAACATCCTTGGTTACAAAAATGTATACAAAAACTGGAAGAATTACCCCAAATAGAGACAACAACAACAATAGAACCTTTTTTAGAAAACACTCTAGCGGATGGTTTGTTAACTATATATACACCTCACAACCAAGTTAAATATTTAGTTGAAATTAAAGCTCACATAAATTTAGACACAGTTGATTCAAGCATTAATTATATCCATCATCTGAATGAAAAACTTAGGAATGATAAGAGAACATTACTCATTACAGACACACTTTCTGATGCTGTTATAGATTCATTACTAGAAAACAACATTGAATTTATTGATACGACAGGTAATATTTATATTAACAATTCATCACTATATATTTTAGTTAGAAGTAGTTCAACACAAAGCAAAAAATTACTCTCTGCTCCTAATATTACTACCAGCACCCTAAAAGTTGCTTATGCTATACTTGAAGATCCAAATATTTTGCAATATCCTACTTTAGAAGAAATATCAAACGTTGCAGGTGTTGACTATCAAACTGTAAAATCCAGTTTAGAAACTTTGTATCAACTGAATTATTTACAGCGTCAACGTAGTGGAACATATAGAATTGAAGATTACACAAAGCTCTTTGAAAGATGGGAAATGGGGTATATAGAAAATTTGCGTCCAGAACTTTTGATAGGAACATTTTGCACGAGGGAAAATATAAATATAGATTTTAACGATATATCAAACCAACTACTAGAAATAGCCAAAAATCAAAAAATTATAATTGGAGGAGAACTAGGCGCTGCAAATTTGACAGGTTATTTAAAACCAATTAGTATGACTATTCATATTCCTGAAGAATACAATTATCGTGTGATAACAACCATGTTACGTCTCAAACCAGATCCCAAGGGTAATATTATCATTTTGAAGCAATTTGGTAATAAAAATCAACTTAAATATAATTCATCTGAACCTGTAGCAGATCCGTTACTTATTCATGCAGAATTGTTGTTAAATCCAGATACAAGACTAAAAGAAACAGCTAAACGTTTGTATGAAAAATATATTATTACAAGACAAGAAATTGCAGAAATGGTATAAAGATGAAAAACTCATATTCTCAAATTGACTCAGAGACTAAAAAATTCCTCACTGATTTTAAATCTATCATTGATTCCTTAGAAGTTCCTATGCTATTGATAGGCGCTCAAGCAAGAATTTTAATATTTGATAGTCAATATAAAGTTCAAGGTCGTGCAACTAAAGATTGGGATGTAGCAGTAAAATTAGATAATTGGGATAAATATAATCTGCTGATAACAAAAATGACAACTGGAAATAATCCTCTATTTAAGAAAACCAGAGTCATTCACAAGTTTATTCATATTGAAACAGGACTGGAAGTTGATGTTATTCCTTTTGGTGATATTAGTAAACCAAAACAGGAAATTAACTGGCCTGATGGTAATCAAATGAGCATTTTGGGTTTAGAAGAAGCTTTTGCAAATACAGAGATTATAGTCATTGACAACGTAGAAATTCGGGTAGCTGATATTGACGCTTTTATAGCTTTGAAACTACTTGCTTGGAATAATAGAAAAGAAAATAAAGATTTACAAGATATTATTGCAGTCTTGCTAAAGTCTCCCAATCAAGAAGATGAAGAGCGTGTTTATGATGAATTTATTGATGAAATTATAGAAGGAAGATTTGAAGTAGATGAAGCGGCTATTATTTTTATAGGTAGAAATATTAAAAATAAATTCAAACCTGAAACTCTTAACAAGATTAACGAAATTATCACGCTAATTCTAAATCACCAAAATAACTATATTCCGCCGTTCGTTTCTAAAAATTCAGAGGACTGGGATGAAGCTTTTGATAAAATAGTTAAACGTTTTGAATCACTGCTATATGGATTAACTGATTTTTCTGAATAATTAGTCTACTAGGTTATTAATGAATGACACTATTTCCATCTTCTCCTTCTTCTCTGGTTCAGGTTTCCTCGACTTAGGCTTTGAAACCACCGGCTACAAAATCGCCTATGTTAACGAAATATTCCCCCCCTTCATGTCTGCTTATCGCTATTCACGGGAACTTCTTAAACTCCCATCACCTGAATATGGATATCATCAAGGTGAGGAAGCAGACGTAAGTAAATTAACAGAAGGAAACGCCGCACAACAATTAAATGAATTAGTCAAAGATTCCCGGAAATTAAATAATATAATTGGCTTTATGGGTGGACCACCATGTCCTGATTTTTCTATTGGTGGCAAAAACAAAGGACATTTAGGCGATAACGGTAAACTATCAGCATCTTATATTGAATTGATTTGTCAAAACTTACCCGATTTCTTTTTATTTGAGAATGTTAAAGGTTTATGGAGAACTAAAAAGCATCGTTTGTTTTATGAATCATTAAAAATAAAATTACAACAAGCAGGTTATATCTTAACAGAAAGGTTAATTAATGCGATTGAGTACGGTGTTCCGCAAAATAGAGATAGAATTATTTTAATCGGCTTTAAAAATGACTTTCTCAAGGATATGGGAATACAATCTGATTTTACATTTCCTTGGGAAAAATATATTAAACATCCTCAAAATAAAGTATTTGCATATCCTTGGCATAAGTGCGAACCATTTAAAGAAGATTCGATAACTATTTGTCCTGATAACATTCCTCAAGAATTAACCGTTGAATATTGGTTTAGCAAAAATGATGTTTTAAACCATCCCAATACTAAACATTATTTTCAACCTAGAGCAGGTATCACTAAATTTGCAACTATTGACGAAGGAGATGATTCCAAAAAATCATTTAAACGGTTGCACCGATGGCGTTATTCTCCTACAGCTTGTTATGGAAATAATGAAGTACATTTACATCCTTACAAAGTGCGACGTATTTCTGTAGCTGAAGCATTAGCAATACAGTCTTTACCCGCAAACTTTGTACTTCCAGAAAATATGTCACTTACGAATATGTTTAAAACTGTGGGTAATGGTGTGCCATACTTAGCAGCGAAAGCATTAGCTCAAATTATTCTTGACTTTTTAGCCAAAAATATCCCCAACTTCTGTGATCAGTCAAGGATCTAGATATCACTGAGTAAAAAATTAACCTTTAACAGTAAACCACCTGCTGATTTTCAGGATAAACTCGTAATATATATGGTTTAATAGATAAGAAATGTTTTATTTTTTCATAAAGTTTAATAATCTATCACTGGCAGAATAAATGATGGCAGCAGACTATCCCAACATTGATATTGCGCCATTCATCGATCATTCCCTGCTGCTACCAACTACTACTCCAGAGCAGGTTGAAAGATGGTGCGAAGAAGCATACAGGTTTAACTTTGCAGCGGTTTGTATCCATCCCTGTTATGTCAAACAAGCTGCCGAATTGCTGCACAACAAAAACCCTCAAGTCTGTACTGTCATTGGTTTTCCCACTGGTGGAACGACTTCAGCCGTTAAGTTGTATGAAGCACAAGAAGCGGTGGAAAATGGCGCGACAGAGTTGGATGTGGTCATAAACTTAGGCTGGTTGAAGGCTGGTAAAACTGAAGAAGTTCACCGGGAAATTGCTACAATTTGTGAAGAGGCCGGAAAACCTGTCAAGGTAATTTTAGAAACCAATCTACTTACGGATGCAGAAAAAAAACTAGCAGCCCAATTAGCTATGGATGCAGGAGCAGCGTTCTTAAAAACCAGTACAGGTTGGAATGGTGGAGCGACTGTGGCAGATGTCAGCTTATTAAAAGAAATAGCACGGGAAAGGGTGGGAATTAAAGCATCAGGAGGAATTCGCACCCACAATGAAGCCTTGGATTTAATTATGGCTGGTGCTACGAGATTAGGCACATCTCGCGGCATAGATTTGCTCCGTCAGCGCAATAACCCAGAAAAAGCTGAATAGTCATTTGTCAGTTATTTTCCCACTGACCACCGACCACTGACTACTGACCACTGACCAATAACTAATGAGTAGAACTTATCAAGCAACTGGTATTAATCTCAAAACCCAGGCATTAGGAGAGTCAGATAAGATAGTGACTATTTTAACCAAAGAATTCGGTTTAATTCGGGCGATCGCCCCAGGGTCACGTAAACATAACTCCAGCTTGGGTGGTAGAAGTGGAATGTTTGTAGTTAATCAACTACTCATTTCCCAAGGGCGATCCTCACAGCCAGCTACAGCAACTCTCGATAGAATTACTCAAGCAGAAACTATAAAAACTTATCCTGGTCTAACTAAAAACTTGGGAAAATTAGCTGCTAGTCAGTATTTAGCGGAAATAGTTCTATGTCAAGCTTTAAGCGAACAACCCCAAGAAGAACTTTATGAGGTACTTAATGAACATCTCCAGCGTTTAGAAGCTTTACCCAAAAGTCAAGATTCTGGACTGGTCGCACATTTGACGCAAGGAGTCTTTCACCTCTTAGCTTTAGCAGGATTAACCCCACAAGTGCAATTTTGTTGCTTAACCCAGCGTCCTCTGACTCCAGACCTAACAAATTCCAACTGGCAAGTAGGATTTAGCATTGCTGCGGGGGGAACAGTTTGCTTACAAGCCTGGGAAGAGTTAAGAAAAGAAAGGGAAAAACAAAAAAACCAGGAAAATTCTCCAGACACCAACTCCCCCAAAACTTCCTATCAAACAGTTTTCCATCACCAAGACCTACCAAAAATCTCCAGTCGTCTCGGTGGGAAAGAATTGTTGATGCTCCAACATTTATCCCAACCAGGGATAATGCAAATAGATGCAGCCTCAGATTATGGCTGGTTATCTGTTGAGCAGATTCTGCGCCAGTACACACAGTACCACCTTGGTCGCCCTATTCGCTCTGCCACACTGATAGATTCTTATTTTGCCGCTAACCATGATGCAATCGTCTGATTTGGATAGAAAAATCCAGCCTTTATCACCTAGCCAAGATAAAAACAGAAATAGGGTATCAGAACCTCAAAGACCTAATCATTTAAGTTCTGTTTCCCATTTGAAGACTACTCACATTAATAGCCAAGAAAAGTCTTACACAGATATTTCTGAAGATAAAAATTGGACATCGGAAATGCCATGTACTGATATCCCTCAACAATCAGAACTAAATTCTGATCACCCATTAAAAATTCCTGAAGTCAATGGTAAAGGTAATACTAATGAAAATGCTTTGCCAGTAGTAGCTTCAACAGAAATATCACAATTCAATGGTTCTGGTTCAGGTGGAGAATCAACGTCAGGGGATGTGGAACAACAAGGGTTTTTTCCTGTATTAAAGAACCCAAATTTTCTGGCTCTTTGGGGTGGTCAAATTTTCTGTCAACTGGCTGATAAAGTATATCTAGTGTTGATGATTGCTTTAATTAACACTCAGTTTCAACAGGGTGGTCAAAGTATTAGCGGTTGGGTGTCGGCGTTAATGATGATCTTTACCATTCCAGCAGTATTGTTTGGTTCTGTGGCTGGTGTATTTGTAGACCGCTGGTCAAAAAAAGCTGTATTGGTAGCATCGAATATTTGGCGCGGTATCCTGGTGTTAGCAATTCCTTTCTTGCTGTGGTTAACCCATGATTGGCAACCTGTGGGAGTTTTGCCTGTGGGTTTTCTGATGATTTTGGCTGTGACTTTTTTGGTTTCTACGTTAACACAGTTTTTTGCCCCAGCGGAACAAGCAGCTATTCCTTTGGTGGTGGCAGAAAAACATTTACTTTCGGCTAATTCCCTGTACACAACGACGATGATGGCATCGGTAATTGTGGGTTTTGCTGTCGGAGAACCTGTTTTGGTCTTAGCAGATGGAATTTGGGCAAAATTAGGTGGAAGTGGTGGACTGGGTAAAGAAATTTTAGTTGGTGGTAGTTATGCGATCGCGGGCATTATTCTCTTTCTCCTCAAAACTAATGAAAAACCCCACCCCCCAGAAACAGAATTTCCTCACGTTTTTTCTGATTTAAGAGATGGTTTACGTTACCTGAAAGAAAATCATCGCGTTCGTAATGCTTTATTACAATTAATTATCTTATTTTCTGTTTTTGCTGCTTTAACAGTTCTCGCTGTGCGGATGGCAGAAATTATTCCCAACATGAAAGCATCCCAATTCGGCTTTTTACTGGCAGCAGGTGGTGTTGGTATTGCAGGTGGGGCAACAATTCTTGGTCAATTTGGACAACGCTTTTCCTATAGACAACTTAGTCTTTGGGGTTGTCTTGGCATGGCAGTATCTTTAGTTGGTATTTCTATCTTCACCACCCAGCTATGGATAGTGCTGTTGTTAATCGCTTTAGTTGGTACATTTGGGGCGTTAGTGGGTATACCCATGCAAACAGCCATTCAAACGGAAACACCCCCAGAAATGCGCGGTAAAGTATTTGGTCTCCAAAATAATGTCATTAATATTGCTCTTTCCTTACCCTTAGCATTAGCAGGTGTAGCAGAAACCTTTATTGGCTTAAAATCTGTGTTTTTAGCCTTAGCTGTCATCGTATTCTTAGGAGGTATATTAACCTGGTATAATTCCCGTGACTAGTGATCAGGTTTGACATCATCAAAAACTTAGTGAAACGATAGGTTTTCGTGCTAAACTTAATCCAGTCAAAATCCATCAAATACTTGCTGGAGAGCAACCAAACATTATCCTGATTAAGTTGTAATATATTGCGTTAATTAACAACTTACAAGCAGTAACATATAGCCATAAAGTCACTCATTCAGCTAGATTGAATGTAGACTTTCTCAAGTGGGATATGGCATTTTATTAACTACGTTAAAAATTCAGCAATCATAGCAGTTGCCAGGATAAATAAGGCAAAATTAAATGCTCAGATACCTATCAGATAAGAGTTTTAAAAAGCTGACTGCTGTTAGCGTAGTTTGCTGTTAGACACTACGTGAACTGCCATATCACAGGATGAAAACAGCTAATACCATTTTGGATTGTGAATTGTGGATTGTGAAAGTGTTGCTATCTCAGCTTTTCATCTTTCGATTTGTCTCCATCATTGTTCAAATTGGTATAAGTATAAAAACAATTAATTCACACCGCTTTTATTCGTAGTTAACCAAAGAATGCGTATAGCCTGGATTGGAAAAAAATCACCCTTTTGTGGAAATGTTACCTACAGTCGAGAAATTACAAACGGATTACTAGACAAGGAACATGACGTAAGTTTTCTTCATTTTGCTCAAGAAGAATCTGAGCCAGATAACTGGCCTAATTTTAAAGAAGTATCTTTACCATTTATTTATAAGTCTCAGGTTTACACAATTCCCGCTTTTAATGCTACTAAGGTGTTAAAAGAATCTTTACGGGAAATTAATCCACAGATAGTTCATGCTTCATTGACACTATCAACTTTGGACTTTGTTTTACCAGAAATTTGTGAAGAATTAAATGTTCCTCTAATTGCCACTTTTCATACTCCATTTGCTGGTAAAGGAGCAAAATTAATTTCTGGTACTCAACTTTTAGCTTATCAACTATATGCGCCTTTTTTGGATCATTATGATGGCGTGATTGTCTTCTCTCAAATTCAACGGGAATTATTGGCAAAGATGGGAGTAAGAGAAGAAAAAATAGCTGTTATTCCCAATGGAGTTGATACTGTTAAATATTCTCCTGGTATTTCCAATATAAAAAAAGAATTTAACGCAGAACGTCTGTTTGTTTACCAAGGTCGTATCGCTCCCGAAAAAAATGTAGAATCTTTACTACGGGCTTGGAAGCAATCAGATATGGAGCCTAATAGCAAGCTACTCATAGTTGGAGATGGTCCGTTGAGGGCATCTTTAGAATCGTTTTATAGCTCAGAACATAACATTATTTGGTTAGGTTTCGTAGCCAGTGAAGAACGCCGGATCGAGATTTTACGAGGGGCAGATGTATTTATTCTGCCATCATTAGTTGAAGGTTTATCTTTATCTTTATTAGAAGCTATGTCTTGTGGAGTGGCTTGTTTAGCTACTGATGTGGGTGCAGATGGGGAAGTATTGGAAAAAGGTGCAGGTGTAGTCATTAGTACCCGATCGGTGCGATCGCAGCTAAAAACTCTTTTACCACTCTTTCAAGACCATCCAGAGTTAACCACACTATTGGGACAAAAAGCGAGAAATCGAGTTTTAGAACGTTATACTCTCAGTGATAATATTACTCGGTTAGATAAGCTTTATACTCAAATTTTAGCACAGCGTCCTTTAACACTTGGTTGGACTGGTTAGGAAAGATTTAGAGGATTTCCATCAAATGTAATATAAAGCGAGGTAATAAGCTGTTCCGCATTTAAACCTCAATACTGTTCGGTTCGATTAACGAAAATTTCCACGTAAATAAATAGGGGATGCTGAATAAATGCAAAACCATGATAAATTAAGGGATTCAGGCTGATAAAAAAGAAAATAGGTGCAAGGTTTTTAAAACTAGGAGTGGAAAAATCGAGCATTTTGAGGGTGAAATCTCAA
>NZ_LUFH02000238.1 GCF_001586785.1 Sphaerospermopsis aphanizomenoides BCCUSP55 | reverse complement strand
TCTGTGGTTTGGCTAATAACATCAAGTGGAACTTGAGTAACCATCTGCACAGTAGAAGCAGCTTGCTGTAAATTCTCCAGCGTTTGAGTAACACGATTAAACTTAGGCTGTGGATTCATCCAACCATAGGCATTTTCTAAAATCACACCACCTTTTTTCAAAGCATTACCAATCTGTCCTGTGTAAGCTGCTATCATTTCCGCAGCTTGTAAAACAGTTTGAGTTAAACCCATGAAACTAGTCAAAACATTAGTTGTAGCCTGGTAAATGCGATTAGCTTTAGCCCAAGCATTGGACAAGGTGGTATAATTTTCAGTGCCAATTATTCCCTTAACAAGATTTTCTACCGTGCTATTTAGAACCTCATTAATAGAGAAAGCTTTACCACTATCATCCTTGGGAAGAATTAAAGTAAGTACGTTAGTTAATGCCCCAATTAAGGTTTGGATGATGTCATTGGACAACATTGCAGCGTTATGAATAGTCGCTGCGAAAGTTAAAATATTTAACGCTCTATCTAATTGCAGCCATTTAAACCCATTAACAAGTTTTCCAGAAATACCACCGGGGATAAAATCACCCAACCTTCTTAATATTTCAGCAAGCGCACCTGACTGTAAAGCAGAGTTCCCATCTCTGATTTTTTGTCCTAAATCATCTTTTATGCCGTTGCCAACATTATTGATGGTGGTAATTGACGGAATTTGGCATTTAGTATTACATACACTGTCTTTAACCACATTTCCTATTTGTGTAGTTGTGGGAATTTTAGGAGTAATTAAATTTGTAGTTTGACTGGGTACTCTGCCAACTATCAAAGGTATACCAGCAATAGTAGGAATAATACTATTAATCTTTCTTTCGACTCGTTCATCCACACCTTGCCGCTCCTTCAATTGTTGATCAATTTTCCTTATATCTATAGTTTTCTGATTTAAATCATTTTTAATATCAGTCAAATCAGCCTTGATAGGCTCTAAGCCTTTGCCGATTTCGTTTTTACTTACTTGTTGAATCAAGGGAGTTATTTTTTTCTCATTATTTTTATCGCTGTCGTTAAGTCTCTCATTTAATTTTTCAACCTCAGTTCGCATATCAATCTTGACCTGACTGATTTCTGCTTGTGTCCCTGCATTCTTAGCGTTAATATCGCGCCAGAAAGCGTCTATTTGTTGCTTATTGAGCCGAGACACCTCCTCTGCTGCTTTTCTACTTCCTTGGGCTGCTTCAGCCTGGAGTTTGAAAAGATTAGAATAATAGTCTCGGTATGTTAATAAATCCTGCAAAATCTTATTGTTACTGGCAAGCTCATTTAGAGTTTGAACCCATCTAGCGTCCTGCTGTTTTTTCAATGCATTCATATCATAGGCATTGGCATATCTACTTGGATCAATATTAAAATTGATTAAATTTCCAGGCGTAATACTTCTTAAATAAGCTTGCATTTCTGGAGTTAATCTAGCAATAATATCAGCCTTAATTCTGTCAAGATTAATTGGCTCGCCTGGTTTTATTCCACCAATTTCTGCTCTAATTTGGGCAATTATTCTATTAACTTCACTAATCTGATTATTAGCTATAGCAACATCTTTACTAGCTTTATCAGCATTTTTGTTAGCGGTGTCTAATTGTTTTGATATACCATTTAATGCTGCATCTATAGCTTTTTGAAATTCAGCTTTGCTATTATTGAGCAAGTTTTTAGCAAAGCCTTGCATACCTGCTATTTGTTGTTCGAGAATACCCCTACCTGCACGAACTTCATACAAAGCATCATTGCCAAGCTTGCGAGCGGCTTCTGTTTGTTTCTGGTTATCTGCAATTTTATTTTCTAATATCTGTCTCCCAGCACGAACTTCGTACAAGGCATCATTAGCCATTGCACGAACAACAGGAACATCTTTTTCAACTTTATAAATTCTGTCTCGGTTGCGTTGGTCTTGTTGTTTTAGTTCGTAAATCTGACCGTTGGCTGTATCAATTCTTGATTTTTGTAGTTGAATCGTACTGTATATTTTGAATAAATCATTCTGGATTCTATCACCTGCTTTTTCGTTGTAATGTTGTATCAAATTCTGCATGAATAAATTACCCAAGGAAATACCTGTACTTGCAGCTGATAATGCTAACGAGGCAAGTACGCCAGAAGCTGCAACAGCCTTTTGTGCATTTCCTTTACCTGGTACTTTTTCTAGAACTTTATCCTGTACTTTCTTGACTTCTTCAAATTCTTTAGATAGCTTTTCTAAAGCTTTTTGTGTCGCCTTGGCCTTACTAAATTCTTCACTAAAAAACTTGAATCTTTGTGTAACATCAGTTAATCCTTGAGCTAATCTTTTAGTTTGCCGAAAAACACGCTGTCCCTTGGTCAAACCTTTTTCAAGGTCAGGAATCATGTTATTCAGCATTGCTGCTGTTTTTTCAAAACTTGTCATCTATTTCCTTGAGGAATTTTAATACAGCTTTTGATATTTTGTCTGCAAATAAATAAATTTGATTCGCGTCTCTTTCTAGTTCTGCAATGTAGGCTTCGAGCTTCGCTACTCGTGCAGACAAATCATTTATTTGACGGAATGATTCTTCCTGCTGAACCTTCTGCTGGAAGCAACAATCACACTTACCACCGCTGCAATTCAACGATTGTGTTAAATCACCAATTACACCACCTGCACTCATATTTCTTCCTTGATTAATTGAAGTCTTGAGATTGACTCAAGACTAACTATCTAGCTGCAATGTCTGGATTTATTCTGACTGGCTAAACCTTGAATAGTGGACCATTCAGAAGCAGTCAGACAAACACCACTACACCCAGTCCCGCAAGCAACCTGGCATTCTTCTATTGATTGGTAAATTCCTGGTGTTTTGTAGATATCCTTGTCGATGCAAGCCCCATTCAAGCAGTCATATTTGTCATTGCTACAAGCATCACAAGACCCATAGGTAGCTGGCGTGTCACCAGATACCACTGCCACAGACCCGCTCATGATATACGACCCGCCAAACATATCCACTCCATCGACTTCCCAATAAAGTGCCGATGTGCCATTGGGTGAATTTCGTGGAAGTAGTTTGCTTGTGTTGCCGCATTCTTTTCTTGTGTAAGGAGGATAAGGATAATCCGGAGTAGCGGAAAGCAAAAAGCATTTAGCCATTAGTAGTTATCCGGGTCGATAGTGGCCAGTTGATCAAGTTGCGCCAGGTTGACTGTCAGCTGATCCACACGATAGGCAACTGAATCAGTTCCACGAGTAGTAAACGAAGAAAAGCCGGGTACCACGTAAATGCTTTGGTCAGTGTCGAGTGCAAAGTCGGTTTCATTTAAAGCTGTTTTAGCGTTAAGAAGCACAGCTACGAAATGTTTCTCGGCTGTAGCAGTTGATGGTGTTGCTAAACCAGCGGTAACAAGTGCTGAATCAGGAATAAACAAGCCAGCACTAGGAGCAGAAGCGCCGCTCGCCAATCTTGTTGCACCTGTACCAAAAACTTGAGCTATTGTTTTTTCTGCCATGATGAATTATTAATAGTTTCTAAAGTCATTGATAAATCACTACCAATAACTTGTAAATATTCCACTTTTACATAAAATAGGAATATATAAAAAATGGCTGTAGCTATTGCCATATAAGAAATACAGGCTATTATTAAATGTAGGTGAAATGAAAAGTATTCCACTTTCGCCTATCTTTCCGGTAAAAGTGGAATAAAAAATAAATGAAAATTTCTGGCTTTGGAGAAGCTGCTACTTTAAGTGATACGGAATATCTTAAAATTCGTAGAAACATCAGAACCCCTAAGTACAGAATTCTTTTAGATTTAGCTTGGTACACAGGGGAAAGATGGGGTGCGCTGGTGCAACTGAGGGTTAGTGATGTGTACCACGCAGATGGTACACCACGAACGACGATCACTTTTCGGGCGGCTACTCGCAAAAAGCGGCCTGATGGTAGTGCAGAAACTCGACAGATTCCCACTCACCCCAATTTGTTGGAAGCACTACGGTCTTACACTCCTGATACTGATTCGTCTTGGTTATTCCCCAGTCGAGATGGTGAAACGTCGATAACTTGGCGCAATGCCTACGACATCTTAAAGAGGTCTGTAGAGGATGCTGGTTTAGCTACTAAGGGTATATCAACTCATTCTACCCGCCGCAGTTTTATTACTAACCTCCACCGTAAGGGTGTATCGACACCGACGATTAAAAAAATCACAGGACATAAAGATTACAAATCTTTAGAAAGATATATAGACATCAACGCCGATGAGGTAAAAGGAGCGATTTTTGCACTATGACGAATACTATTCCCCAACCTATTAAAACCAGGCTTGCTGAACTTGCTGTTTTTCCAGAAAAATACTCGCTGGCTGATTTGGCAGCAGAATTACGGCTTCTTGCAGCTGAAGTAAGTCGCGCAGCTGCTGGTGCTGAAAAATTGCCCTGGTTGTCTTAGTGTGGTATATTTGTACTTGCGGATGGGTTTTTAGGTTTTGTACCCTGTCACTTATCCGCTCTGACCTGATAAGCAAAAACTGGAAATTACCATAAAAATTCCCCCCGGCGCGTTGAGGGGATTTTTTTTGTGTGTAGGGTGCAGGGTGTCAGGCTGGTTTGATTAATTTTTCAATTTCACTCGGTGGCTTGTGCTGTGCGATCGCATTTTCTACTTTCTCTTTCATCTCCTGTGCTTTCTGAGAAGTAGTGCAACCACCAGGTATATGAATGTGTTTGATTCGTTTCTGGTAGTAGCAGTAGCGGAAATACCAAAATTTCTTCTCACCACGTTTCACATAGTATGGTTCGACCCACTGGTTAATTACTGGCTTTTCCAGAACATCATCATCAGCTTGTTCTGGAAGAATTGGTGCGATCGCACAATTTTCACTATTGATTGGTTCAGGTTCTTGCTGTGTGGTGGTTTCACAGATTGGCAAGGTTTGTTCTGGAAGAGGTAATAACTCACACAGATTAATTTTTTCTTTGGTGACTTCCTTTTCAAAATATCCCTGTGCCTTGGAAACAGATTTTAATAATTTGATAATTTTGAACTTTAGCTGTCGTTTACTATGCCAGTAAACTTGACCCTCTTCAAAATGCCAGCCCTCAATTTTTGTTGGTAACTCTTCCAGAAAATCACCGTCATCCACCTCTATAAATTCAGACATGAACACCGTGGGGATATCAGGATGCTTTGCCTGCCATTGAGCAAAAGCCTGATTATAGTCATTCAAGTTCTCGAATTCATCCGGGTCTGGTGGTTCGTGGCTGTCGTCATAGAAAAGTGTGGTTTGTCCGTTCTCTTCTACTTTTCCAGAACAATCTAGGACGGTTACTTGTTCTGGAAAAGGGATAACAGTCCAATTATCTTTATCTTTTCCAGAACAATCTGAAGAGGTTGA
>NZ_LUFH02000237.1 GCF_001586785.1 Sphaerospermopsis aphanizomenoides BCCUSP55 | reverse complement strand
TAAATCGTCGTAGACAGCGCCAATATTATTGAGGGTGGTAGCTTCACCAGAGCGATCGCCCACTGCCCGTCTCAGGGGTAAAGCTTGGTTGTAGAACTCCAGTGCTTTCTGCTTTTCTCCTAAAGAGTCGTAGACAGCGCCAATATTATTGAGGGTGATAGCTTCACCAGAGCGATCGCCCACTGCCCGTCTCAGGGGTAATGCTTGGTTGTAGAACTCCAGTGCTTTCTGCTTTTCTCCTAATGAGGAGTAGACAGCGCCAATATTACTGAGGGTGACAGCTTCACCTGAGCGATCGCCCACTGCCCGATACATGGATAAAGCTTGGTTGTAGAACTCCAGTGCTTTCTGCTTTTCTCCTAAATCGTCGTAGACAGCGCCAATATTATTGAGGGTGGTAGCTTCACCAGAGCGATCGCCCACTGCCCGTCTCAGGGGTAATGCTTGGTTGTAGAACTCCAGTGCTTTCTGCTTTTCTCCTAATGAG
>NZ_LUFH02000236.1 GCF_001586785.1 Sphaerospermopsis aphanizomenoides BCCUSP55 | reverse complement strand
GCCCCTGTCGGAACCCCGACGAGGGACCGACGGGGCCGATAGTCTTGTACGAATCTCGATGAAAGTTGTACACTTTTCGCCATGACGGCGATGAAGGTAAGCGCGGCACGAGAGAACCTGCCCGCCGCGATCGAGCAGGCGCGAACGGCGCCGGTCGTCCTCGAGCGCTACGGGCGTCCCGCGGCGGTGCTCGTCAGTCCTGAGCAGTACGCCGAGATGGTCGCGGCGCTCGAGGAGGTGGAGGATGTCGCCGCCTTCGACGCCGCGATGGCGGAGGAGGGTCCCAACATCCCCTGGGAGCAGGTGAAAGCCGACCTCGGCTGGGAGTGAGCCGCTACCGGATCGAACTCCGCCCGGCGGCGATCCGTGCGCTGGGCAGGCTCGACCCGCCCGTCGCCCGGAGGATCAGGGGTGCGATCGCGCTCCTCGCGGACGATCCACGCCCGCCCGGCGCTCGCGCCCTGCGAGGCCGACCCGCGCTGCGCGTGCGTGTCGGGGACCGCCGGATCATCTACGCGATCGAGGACGATGCGCTGGTCGTGGTGGTGATCACCCTCGGGCGCCGCCGGGATGTCTACGGCCGGTGACGGGCGGTGGCGCCTGGACCCGTCCCAACTCGCCGGCGAGCCCGCGTCGGCCAGAACGGAGAGGGAGGGATTCGAACCCTCGAACCGGTTTGACACCGGTTACCCACTTAGCAGGCGGGCGCCTTCAGCCTCTCGGCCACCTCTCCAG
>NZ_LUFH02000235.1 GCF_001586785.1 Sphaerospermopsis aphanizomenoides BCCUSP55 | reverse complement strand
CGTATATGCAAGGTTTAATGCTCTTCAAAGTATCCAAAATTTATTAACTACCTTTGAAAGTACAATCAATAAATTTTTTCATGATAAATATATAAAGATTCATGTTACAGATGGGATAAAAATATTTACTGATGAAAATTTAGAATTATCTCCTGATAAGTTATCTTCAGGAGAAAAGCAACTCTTATTACTGTTTTGTAATACTCTAACTGCGCGAGATAAAGCAACAATTTTTATCATTGATGAGCCAGAAATATCATTAAATGTAAAATGGCAGCGTCAACTTATTGACGCATTACTTGAGTTGACAAAAGGCAGTCAAGTTCAATTTATATTAGCCACTCATTCAATTGAATTACTTTCTAAATACAAAAATCATGTTATCAAGCTGGTGAAGACGGAGAAATAACTAAAAAATGGACAATGAAATAAGACGCACGCTTGATGAACTTGTGGCAATATATGAACTTGAGACTGAGTTACGTGATATATATGTTGAAGGTAAAACAGATAAACTTTTTTTAGAATGGTTTTTAAACAATAGAGGTATAAAAAACGTTTCTGTTTATGAAATTGACACAGTTGATATTTCTACTGACAGATTAGTTGAACTTGAGTTAAAAGATAACAACCGTAGTCGTGTTATTGCTCTTGCTTTATACCTGGATAAATTTTCAGAAACTACTCCTCATATTATTTGTATTGCAGATAAAGATTTTGATTGGTTATTTGATATAAATTATCAATGTGAATTACTCTTTTTTACTGATTATTCATGTCTGGAG
>NZ_LUFH02000234.1 GCF_001586785.1 Sphaerospermopsis aphanizomenoides BCCUSP55 | reverse complement strand
CCCCCTGCCCCCTGCACCCTGCCTCCTGTAAAAAAAACAATGGGGAGGAAACAGAAAATAAAGATTTGTTCCTCCCCTGGGTTTTTCTCCAAAAAAAATGGAGAAATTTATTTTGTATTAAACTATCGGAAAATAAGGATAAAAATTGTTTTCTTTCCTTATGACCACTGAGTATGTGATTGTAAAGTCGCGTTGATTAATACAATGCCTAAGCTCTTAGTAAAGGTCTTCTTCTTTGTGAGTGTAGATTTCACAGTTAGAAGTTGGGTATGCAACAAAAGTTAAAACATATACAGCTTCGATTTGATCACCATCTAAGCATGATTGTCCAGATTGGTCAACTGTACCAGATTTAATTTTACCTGCACAAGTGGAACAAGCACCAGCGCGGCAAGAGTAGGGTAAGTCAAAACCCTTTTCTTCAGCAGCGTCTAGAATATAAACATCGTCGTCAACATCAATTGTTTGGTCGAAACCTTCAGCTTCGTTGATTAATCTGACTTTGTAGGTAGCCATTTAGTTTTCCTCTCTTGTACCAACGGCAGTATAAGTTATCCTAAAGCAAAGCTCACAGCTAGTCCTATGAGATTAGCCGCTGCTTTAAATTTGCTTTAATTCTGATACTACGGGAAAAACTAAACGTTGTAACGGAAAATTGACCACGATTAGTAATGAAATTTAGTTATTTCTTTATAATAAGTTTTAGTTATGTAAAATCATCGACAAGATAGATGTGGAAAAAAGCTTTCTGGTTAGCGTAATTAGGTGGTAGGGAACAGGTGACAGGTGACAGGTGACAGTAAGAAGGGAATTAGGAATAGGGAATATAATAAATTTCTCCCCACCTCCCCATCTCCCC
>NZ_LUFH02000233.1 GCF_001586785.1 Sphaerospermopsis aphanizomenoides BCCUSP55 | reverse complement strand
CCCCCACTAGACCACATCTTTAGAGACCTACCAGAATTGTTAAAACCTGGGGATTTATTAGTGATGAATAATACACGAGTTATCCCCGCTCGACTATATGGTCGCAAGTCCACAGGAGCAAGAGTGGAAGTGTTGCTTTTGGAAGAAAAACAACATAATTGTTGGTTAGCATTGGTTAAACCAGGTAAATATTTTAATATCGGAACTGAAATTATTTTTGATGATCAGGGATTATCCTCTGTGGATAAATTAATACCCCAACTCACTGCTACGGTGATTGAACGCGATGAGAATACTGGCTGTATATTATTGCAATTTGATTTGCCTATAAATGTTTCTTTGCTCCATTTTTTACACAAATTGGGAGAGATTCCCTTACCACCTTATATTAATAACTCTCATGCGCTGGAGGAGCAATATCAAACTGTATATGCTAAACACGACGGTGCTGTAGCAGCTCCTACAGCAGGACTTCACTTTACACCAGAACTATTGGTCAAATTACGAGAGTGCGGTATTCAACAGGAATTTCTCACTTTACATGTTGGTGTCGGCACATTTCGACCAGTGGAAGTGGAAGACGTTACCACCCACCAAATGCATGAAGAATGGATAGAAGTTAGTGGGGACTTAGTAGAGAAGATTTACGCTACCAAAAATGCTGGAGGGCGAATTATTGCGGTTGGTACTACGGTAGTTCGCGCTTTAGAAGGTGCTGCCCAAGGTGGTTCCTTACAACCGTATACGGGCAAAGTTAATCTCTTTATTTATCCAGGCTATCAATGGCGTGTCGTGGAAGGTCTTATTACTAACTTTCATCTACCTCGTTCTAGTTTGCTTATGTTAGTTAGTTCCTTAAT
>NZ_LUFH02000232.1 GCF_001586785.1 Sphaerospermopsis aphanizomenoides BCCUSP55 | reverse complement strand
GGATGCAATATTATCCAGTTTGGCAACTGCTATTCAAGAACGAGGACAATTTACTATTGCTTTGTCTGGTGGTAGTACACCAAAACCTTTATATGAAGCAATAGGCTCTTTGAATCTAGACTGGGATAAAATTCATGTTTTTTGGGGTGATAAACGTTATGTACCATCCAAGCACCCTGATAGTAATGAATTAATGGCGCGTATTACCTGGTTAAATAGGGTTCCCATTCCACAGACTAATATTCACGCCATACCTACCTTATCTGGCAATCCAGTCGCAGATGCTAATAGGTATGAACAGCATCTACAAGAATTCTTCCATTGATCACCGGGAACCTTTCCTTCCTTGGATGTGGTCCTTCTAGGTATGGGTGATGATGCACACACCGCCTCCCTCTTACCTCATACGGAAGCTCTACAAGTGCGCGATCGCCTGATTACTGTGGGCAATAAGGACGGTAATCCACGTATTACCTTCACCTATCCCCTAATTAATGCTGCCAGAAGTGTGATCTTTTTAGCTGCTGGTGCTAATAAAAGACCTGCCTTATCCCAGGTATTTGCTGAAGTAGCGGATGATTTTACCTATCCATCTCGCTTGATTAAACCTCAAGGGGAATTATTATGGCTACTAGATGCAGCTGCTGGTTCACAACTCTGATTCCCCATCTTAACTATTGTATTTACAGTGACCAAGGCTTAAATTAATGATCATTTGTCCAAATTGCACTCATCCTAATCCAGACGCTGCTGTTCAGTGCGAAGCTTGCTACACACCAGTGCCAACTACCACTACCTGTCCTAGTTGTGGCGCTAATGTACAGGC
>NZ_LUFH02000231.1 GCF_001586785.1 Sphaerospermopsis aphanizomenoides BCCUSP55 | reverse complement strand
GCGTTGACGACGGGTAAAGGTTCGTTCAATGGTCAAATACCCTGATTGAAATAACAAGGTAACTGGATTAATCCTTTCCACTTCAAAGGATTCCAATATTTCCTCTGTAACCTCCAAATGCTCTCGGTTGGGAAGGAAATAGCGATTGGTTTGAAACAACTTAACTAGGAATGTGGGACTACCTGTCTCAAACCAGTAGTTGCGAAATATCTTCCTCTTATCGATAAACATGAGGATATCGTAGGGGTTATAGACGCTCTCGGAACCTGTCCAGTTATAACCATTATACCAGGAGCGCACTGCTTCTCGATCTGCTCCTGCAAGATGTTCTCCAAAGGATTGGGTAAGGTCGGTTTCGGTGTAACCACAAATGGAGGAATATCTGGTATCAATGGTGATGTCGGTGAGTTAGTTGACTCCGCTAAACAGGCTGACTTTGGAGAATTTGGTCACTCCGGTCATGAAGATGAACTGGATGTTGGCATCCTGTTGTTTGAGGACTGAGTATAGGTTTTTGAGTCCTTCCCTCATTTCAGCAGCAATAGGTGGATTGTAGATGTTGTCCAGGATCGGTTTGTCGTATTCATCTACCAGGACCACAGCACGTTCTCCATATTTTGCCATGGCTTTACGAATCAGAGTTCCTAATTTTCCTGGTATATCTGTTGATTCGTAGGATACACCCAGATGCTCTGCATTTTCCTGCAGAATATCCAGTATACGCAGATCTAACTCTTGTCGGTTTTTTAATACCCCGCCAGCAAAGTCTATTTTAATGACTGGGAATTTTCTGCTCCAGTCCCACTGGTCATGACTATAAAGCCCCTCAAACAATTTCTGATTCCCCTCGAAAATCTCCTTCAGGGTATCTACAAACAGACTTTT
>NZ_LUFH02000230.1 GCF_001586785.1 Sphaerospermopsis aphanizomenoides BCCUSP55 | reverse complement strand
GGCGAGTCCTCGGGGTTGTAGTAGTCGTCGCGGTAGATCATCAGCACCAGGTCGGCGTCCTGCTCGATGGCGCCCGACTCGCGCAGGTCCGAGAGCATCGGCCGCTTGTCGGTGCGGGCGTCGGGCGAGCGGTTGGGCTGCGGCGCGGAGATGATCGGCGCCGCGAGGTCGCGCGCGAGCGTCTTCAGAGCGCGCGGGATGGCGGGGATCTCATGGACGCGATACTCGTCGCGCCGGTCGCGGTTGCCCTCCATGAGCTGGATGTAGTCCACGATCAGCAGGTCGAGGCCCTCGCGGCTCTTCAGCCGGCGCGTCTTGGTGCGCATCTCACCGACGGTCACGCCCTCGGAGTCGTCGATGAACAGCCGGGCGGCCGGGAGACGGTCGGCCGCGCGCATGACCCGCGACCAGTCCTCGGTGGCCAGGCGGCCGGCGCGGATGCGCCCGGCGTCGACGATCGCGGTCGACGACAGCAGACGCTGGATGAGCTCGTCGCCGCTCATCTCCAGGCTGAAGATCGCGACCGACATGTCCTGGGTGAGGGCGGCGTGCTCGGCGATGCCGAGGGCGAGGGCGGTCTTGCCCATGCTGGGCCGCGCCGCGACGACGATCATGTTCCCCGGGGCCAGCCCGCCGACGACGCGGTCGAGGTCGATGAAGCCGGTGCTGACGCCGACGACGCCGTCGTCGTTCTCCTCGGCCGCCGTGAGCCGCTCGATGCCGCTGATCAGCAGGTCGCGCGCGCGGCGGAAGTCTCCGCGCACGCTCTTCTGCGACAGCCCGTAGACCAGGGTCTCGGCGTCCTGCAGCATCGTGTGGGTCTCGCCCTCGCGCTGCACGACCATCTTCTCGATCTGCTGGCCGACCTGCAGCAGGCGCCGCTGGGTGGCGGTGTCGCGCACCAGCTCGGCATAGGTCCGGTAGCTCGCCGCGATGAACGGCGTCTCCATC
>NZ_LUFH02000022.1 GCF_001586785.1 Sphaerospermopsis aphanizomenoides BCCUSP55 | reverse complement strand
CCCCACACCCTCTTCTTTACCAGTCCCTTATTCTTGTTCCCTAATCCAAAATCCTGTGGATTGGTCTCATCTTTGGCTTTATTTATCACCCCCAATTCTGGGTGGAGTCATTGGCTATTTTACTAATGATATAGCCATCAAAATGCTATTTCGCCCCTACAAAGCTATGTATCTTTTTGGGCGAAAAATACCTTTTACTCCTGGATTAATCCCCGCTAATCAGGAGCGGTTGGCGAAAAATATTTCTAATACTATTATGGGGTCACTGTTAACGCCAGATGAACTACAAAAGCTGGCGCGACGACTCCTGCAAACCGAAAGAGTACAAGGCGCAATTCTGTGGTTATTGCAGTTAGCAATTGAACAAATTCAAGGTGATAAGAATGAAAAGAGTATCAAAATTATCGCTGGAATTTTACGAGATTTATTGGGAGAGTCTTTACCGCGTCTTCTCAAAGTATTAGCACGACAAGAGAATTTTTTGGAAGTACAAATCAACCAAATTTTTGACCAAGTTTTGTTGGAATTTAGACTGAGTGAAGAACAATCTACTCGCTTGGCTGATTGGTTTTTACAAGTGGTTTTACCACCGGAAGTCTTAAGACAGGCAATAGTTGATTTTTTGACAGATAATACAATCCAAACTATTGATGATAGTTTCCGAGAAAAAACCAGTGGTACTTACTGGGTAGTTGCCAATCTCTTTGGTTTGCGTAATACTCTCACCCGATTAAGAACATTTTGTTTAGATGAAAAAGAAACTACTAATCAGCGATTGCAAGAATTAATTCAAGATTTGCAAATACGCGATCGCATCAAAAAATTATTACAAGATTTATCTTTTCAAAACTTGCCAGTTGGCACTGTCCGGCAATTAAGAAAAACCACTAGGGAGAGTGTACGTCATTACTTGCAATCTAGTGGTGGTAATTTATTACAGGAGTTAACGGAATCAGCAGACTGGGAAAATATTTCTAAATTACTGTTAAATCGTCTCAGCAATTCATCTGTTGTCACTACTTCCTTAGAAGTTGGATCTCAAGAGTTGGCTTTAATTTTAGAACGGTATTTAGAAAAAGATTTAGAAGCAATTGTCTCCCAAGTAATTCCCATTCTATCTATCGATCAAGTAATTATTGATAGAGTCAAAGCAACTTCACCTGCTGATTTAGAAGCCGGAATTGAAGGAATTGTTAAAAATGAATTACAGGCAATTGTGACTTTAGGTGGTGTTTTGGGTTTTGTGGTTGGGTTATTTCAAGTCGGTTTTTTATTTTTGAGTCGATATTGAAATTGTCTGCATCAGGATTTACAGGATTTAAGGATGAACAAGAGGAGGATGAAAATTTTATTTCTCACTACCAGTTTTCGATTTAGGATAAGCAATACGTTTATGATGGAATTGCTGCCAAACATCCACAAAAATCTGAGCAATTTTGGACATTTCTTCCTTGGTCAGTCCTGAATCTATTAATTGCTGATCTTGCCATTTCGCGCGGATAATATTATTCAGCATATTTAATGCTTGTTCTGGAGTCGCATCTTTGAGACTTCGCAACGCCGCTTCACAGGAGTCAGCTAACATGACAATTCCTGTTTCCCTAGATTGAGGAATAGGACCATCATAACAAAAATCAGCTTTGTTGACTATGATACTCGGATCATCCTTAGCCATTTGCTGTGCTTGATGATAAAAATAGGCGATCGCCATTGTTCCTTGATGTTCAGGAATAAAAGCTTGAATTGCTGTTGGTAGACTATGTTTTTTCGCCATCACCAAACCTTCAGTCACGTGCTTTTTAATAATGGCTGCACTCTGCCAAGGATCTTTAATTTCCGTCTCGTGTTTATTTGGACCCCCCATTTGATTTTCAATAAATCCTAGAGGGTCGTGCATTTTGCCAATATCATGATACAAAGTTCCAGCCCTGACCAACTCAACATTACAGCGCAGTTTTTTCGCCGCAGTTTCCGCTAAAGTTGCCACAAACAAAGTATGTTGAAAAGTCCCCGGAGTTTCCGTAGCGAGTCGCTTTAACAAAGGGCGGTTAGGGTTAGCTAATTCTGCCAAGCGGATGGGAGTGATGAGATCAAACAGTTTTTCTAAATAAGGACTTAAGCCCAAAGCAATAACACTCCAAGCCAAACCAGATAAACCAAATAACAACGCATCTTGCAAGATGGTATACCAAGCAGAAACAAAAGCTGCACCAATAAGTATATTTAGAAGTAAATAAATACTACCTTGAGTTAAAGCAATTACAATACCTAAGAATGCCAATTCTTCGCGTGATTTAAACCTTTGTGCCACATAACTACTTAATATTCCTCCTGCTGCACCAGCTACCAGCCCAATGAGATTAATCTCCATGTTAATTGGCAGTATTAGCAACAGCAGCACCACCACTGTCACACCCACAGTTCTGCCATAAAAGCTTCCCAACAATAAACCAATAGCACTCCAAGTAGTATAGTTAACACCCATCGCCAAAACACTAGGAATACTCAAAGTTAGCAGCAATATCAACAGGCGATCGCGTTCTCGCAAATGACTACCCAGCCGCCTTTCAACTCGAACAAATACCCCAATAGCGGCGCTAACCAAGACAGCTAACCCTGTCAACGCCAGCCAATTCAGTTCTCGACGAATCAAATGATAATACTCTAAGACATCAAAGTTCCAGGCTGTAATTTTCTCCCCTTTACTAACAATTACTTGTCCTTGTCGCACCTTTTGCATTACAGATGGAACTTGATCTGCGGCTATTTCTGCCTGTTGCTTTGTTTGTTCTTCATCTTGCTGGAGATTCGGTTTGAGTACAGCCAACAATATTTTAGTAGCTAAAGATTCTGCTTCACCTGGTACAGAGACTTGTACTTGTAGACTCACCGCATCCTGCAAAATACTACGCGGTAGTCCGGGTGGTATACCCTGAGTAAGCATCCGTTCTGCACTTTGATGAATTCCCATTTGGGTTTTTATCCAGTCATCTTCTGACAATTCCAATAGGAAGGTATCTGTGTATATTATTTCTTGTCGTTCAGCCTCGATCTTGACAAGTTTTTCACTAGCTTGTTTATATCCTTGTCTAATTTCCGATATTTGAGCAATCAATGAAGATAGATTTTGGGCAGAAGTATTGATACTGTAGGTTTTTAGTTCTGCTAATGCTTGATCAAAATCAGGATTGCCAGTATTACTTTCCTCTTTAATTTTAGGTGGAGATAAAGGCAATAACGGACTACGGATAGGTCTAGAAAATAGGTTTCTATCTGTTGGACTCGATCTCAGAATTAACAATTTATCATTTTGTTTCTGATATGTTTCTAAAGCTATTTTCAACTGTTGCCACTCAGGTTCTAAACAAGAACGTAGATATCGCTGGGTAGTTACAGACAAAATGGTAACATTGGCAAAAGGAAAATACCCAGCAACAGCACGAAGTTCATGACCATATTCCAGAATTTGTCGTAAATTTTCGTTAATTTGCTGATTTATTTGGGTATTAATCATTAATACAGGCTGAGAATTTGTCTTTACTGCTTTGCGTTTGGCTTCAGTTTTTTCCTTGTCTTCGATACTGGTACTGTATAGAGCGATAAATGTCTGTGGTGCAACAGTCCCAATTCTCATCTGGGGTTGATTGTAAAATTCATGTCCTATCACACCTGTAAGAGATACCACAGCTATCAATAAAATTACCACAGAACGTTTTTTATGTAACCAATTAAAAACGACTGCACAAATGCCATGATGAGTTGGAAAAAATTGTGTCGTTGATGGAGGTGCTTTTCTTCTTTGTCGGTTTCCACCTTCATCATGACTGGGTAATAAATACAAAATTAGATGCTTAAAAAATTTTTTGTTACCACTGGGATTCTTAGAATTACTCACTGAACCAAGGATCTTTCCTTTACGGCATAAGACTTTGTACTGTCGCCGCCATTGCCTCAATTGCTGGGTCAAAGACTGCCAAAATTGCTGCGTTTTCATTACTTCTGGCTGTAGTTCCGATACAAAATGCTATGGCAGGGGATAGACAGTGAAGTACCGAGTACCGAGTACCGAGTGATTAACCAGCCCCTTCGGGGCTGTGGGGTGTGGGGGGTGGGGAAGAAAAAGCCCCTACTTCTAAGTATGGAAACAGAAAAAAGATGTATTTTGAGGCGCGTAGTGCCTCAAAATACAGCGTCCTTGCTTGAAACCCCTGATTTTAATTATGGGATTCCCTATACCCCACACCCTAACCCCTACACTCCCTTCATTCGTCTTTCCACTCATTGCTCATTACTCATCGCTGCTTACTTGCCTACACCCTAGTATTTTTTATCGTGGGCGAATCACACTAGGTGCAGTATAGACTGAAAGTGTATCCCCATTCATACCACATCCAACTTCTGTTAACTCTTTGGTATTTGAGGTCAGATTATACAAACCTGACCAGACCGCCACAAGTTGATCAGCTAATTCTAACATCTGGAAAAAACTGTTCTGTTTCCAAATGGGTGAATTATTTGCTGAGAATAAAACTTGCCAATTCACCGGAATACCTGTTGTGCTATTGTATGCCCCTGATAATGCACCAGCGAGCGCACTTCTAGTCTGTAAGCCTAAACTCCCAGACTCTTGCTCACTAAAATTAGCACTAACTCGCAAAAGTGTCAGTCGGAAGTCTTCCAAGCTACTCAAAAAACAATAAACAGCTAATGTAATATGACTGCATAGCTCTTTTTGCTTAATTAATTCGTTCTGTACTTGTTGTAATCCCGCACCTTGGGCTAATAATTTATCGACTTTTAATAAATTTTGGGGTATTGGAGTTGTAGTTTTTTCCAGAAAAGAAATTGTTTGGGGGATGAAGGTCAAGGGGTCGAGTGTTTCTGTTAAAGATTGAGCGATCGCATATCCTATTACTAAAGCTGCATCTGTCACCATCGGGTCAGTATCCCAAATTTGTAATACTTGCAGCAAGTTTTGTTTGAGTTTAATAGTATCTTCGTGAAAAAAAACTGCCACTGGTAAGGTGGCTAAAATTATTCTTTCCCAATTAGTATTAGTCTGTTCTAAATCAATGGCTGCTTTTTGGTAACGCTTTAACCAATCATCTACATCTAATTTACCTAGAGCAATTAAACTTTGGCTACCCAAAACCGCCATTTTACCTAAATCACCATCATTAGGAGTAGCTAAATTCTCTCCTATCAATGCTCCCAAAAAAATACCTCTAACCCGACTGACGAGAGAATAACGCATAGGATTTTGGATTTTGGATTTTGGATTTTGGATTTTAAACTGAAGTATTTAATCCCAAAACCCAAGCTACAAAAAACTTTATAAAAGTTTATAAAATTTTAAACTTCGTTTTTTCGCAAATCATATATTAATGCTTGTAAGCCCAATAAATAACTTTGAACACCGAAGCCACTAATTTGACCAATTACAACCGGGGCTATATAGGAATGATGTCGAAAATCTTCTCGGCGGTAAATATTACTGAGATGCACCTCTACTGTTGGTAAATTCACCGCTGCGATCGCATCCCGCAAAGCCACACTCGTATGAGTATAGGCACCAGCATTAATGATAATTCCTTGATGTTGTCCTAATGCACCATGAATTGCATCTAGTAATACTCCTTCATGATTGGACTGTAAAGTAGTTACTTTTGCTTGTAACCTGAGTCCTTCTGCTGCTAATAGGCGGTTAATTTCTCCCAGGGTCAGGGAACCGTAGATTCCCGGTTCTCGCTGTCCTAGTAAATTCAGGTTTGGCCCGTGCAGTACCAAAATACTTAAAGGTGGCAATGTCAACTCCAATCACTTTAAGTAGTTAACGACGACGCGAACGATCGTTCACAGGAATCGGAATCAGTTCCGGCTCCGGTTCAGCTTCTGGCCCCAGCAATGCTTCAACTAGCTTCCGTGCTAACTCTTTCAGCTTTTCCAGTACCTTTTCTATATAGTCCATTGAACTGAACGCTCCTGAGATACTACCTCAATTTTAATTTAACTTTCTTTGCAGAAACTGGCGTATTGTCGCACTTCTGGTTTCTAACAGGGCTGATACATTTCTGTATTTAGGAGGAAATAAACCAATGACAAAATTTAGTTTTGTGTTCTTCCTTACTTATTAGATTATCACAAGCTAAAAGGAAAAGTAATGCTGTTGGGGTTGAATGTTGATATAGGAGGATACAGTCCGTGGGGCATGGGGCATTGGGAATTACTTGCTTATCCTCCTGGCTTCTGATAGCGCAGCTTGGCGATCTCCATACTCCTGAATTCTTAAGATTTCATAATTCCCGTTTCCCGTTTCCCTAACTTGATGCTTCTTTCTTTTTGGCTCTACTAGTTGATGATTTAGTGGTAGTTGATTTAGTTTTAGAAGTCGTTGATTTAGTTGTTTTGCGTGTAGATTTAGTCGATGCTTTGGCTTGCAGCAATTCTAGAGCAGCAGCAAGCGTTACTGTTTCTACTGTCTGACCTTCAGGTAGACTGACATTAGTTTTGCCGTGCTTAATGTAAGGGCCATAGGGTCCATCGTAGATATTGATTGGTGAATCGTCCTCTGGATGTGTACCCAATTCCCGTAAAGCCGCTTTAGATTTACTACTGCTGGCAGCGCGTCCCTTTTTCGGTTCTGCCAATAGCTCTAATGCACGTTCTAAAGAAATTGTCAATACATTATCAGCAGCTTTCAGAGAACGGTAATCTTTCCCTTCCTTGCCCTGGTCATGGACAACATAGGGGCCAAAACGTCCTAAACTGGCTTGAATTTTCCCATTTGTGACCGGATGCACTCCCAATGTCCGGGGTAATGCCAACAGCCCCACAGCCATCTCTAAAGTGAGATTTTCTGGTGTAACACCTTTGGGTAAAGATGCTTGTTTTGGCTTAGGATTTTCGTCAGTTTTGTCACCCAACTGCACATAGGGTCCATAAGTACCAATCTTCACATAAATTGGTTCACCAGTTTCGGGATGTCGTCCTACTTGGTCAGGTCCTGTGGTCTTTTGTCGTAGTAAGACTTCTACCTGTTTGGGGTTGAGGTCTGCGGGTGTCAGGTCTTTGGGAATGGAAGCCGTAACCACTCCTTCACCGTTTTCAACTTCGATGTAAGGCCCATATTTGCCAATACGGACTTTAGCATCCAAATTTTCTAATTCTACTGTTCTAGCTGTAGTCGCATCAATTTGACTTTCTTGTTCTCTCACCAAGGTTTCTAAACCTTGTTCTCCCAGATAAAATTTCTGGAGATAGGGTAGCCATTTAGCTTCACCTGTAGCAATGTCGTCCAGGGTTTGCTCCATTTTGGAGGTAAAGCTAGGATCAACAATATCGGGGAAATGTTTTTCTAATAAATCGGTGACAGCAAAGGCTGTGAAAGTGGGAATCAAGGCATTACTCACCAATTGAGCATAACCTTTGTCGATGATAGTACCAATAATGCTGGCATAGGTACTAGGACGACCAATACCTTCACTTTCTAAGGTTTTCACTAAACTGGCTTCTGTATACCTAGCTGGAGGTTGGGTTTCGTGTCCTACGGCTTCTAGTTCTGTGCAAGTGGGATGATCTCCAACTTTGAGGGATGGTAAAATTACTTCTTGGTCTTCTAATGCGGCTTCGGGATCATCAGAACCTTCAACGTAGGCGCGTAGATATCCAGGAAAATCTATCCGCTTACCAGAAGAACGAAAACCTGCATCTTCAACTTGTAGCTGGACAGTAATTTGAGTTTGGCGAGAGTCAGCCATTTGTGAGGCGACGGTGCGCTTCCAAATCAAATCATATACCGCAAATTCCCGTCCGCTTAAACCTGTTTCTTGGGGCGTGCGGAAGCTGCTACCAGCAGGGCGGATAGCTTCGTGTGCCTCTTGTGCGCCTTTAGATTTGGTGGTGTATTGTCGAGGTTGGGGGCTGAGATATTCTTTGCCGTATTTTTCTTCTACACAACTGCGAGCAGCGGCGATCGCTTGATCTGACAAATGCACCGAATCTGTCCGCATATAGGTAATATACCCTTGCTCGTACAAATTTTGAGCAACCCGCATGGTATCCCGCGCCGAAAGACGCAGTTTGCGGTTAGATTCTTGTTGCAATGTGGAAGTAGTAAATGGTGGTGCGGGTTTGCGGGTGACTGGACGTTCTTCCATATCATTCACATTCCAGGTTTTACCCTCCAGCCGTTCCTGCAATGCTAAAGCTTGCTCTTCATTCAGCAGCACCACATTGCGACCTGCGGCAATTTGTCCCGTTGCTGGGTCAAAATCGCTACCTGTAGCAATTTTCGTCCCGCCTAGAGTCACCAATTGGGCGCTAAAGGGCGTTTTTTCCTGTAATAAGCTGGCTTTTAAATCCCAATAAGTACCTTCATGGAAAGCACGACGTTGACGTTCTTTATTAACCAATAGCCGCACCGCTACAGATTGCACTCGTCCGGCGGAAAGTCCCCAAGCGATTTTTTTCCACAGCAGGGGCGATAGGGTATATCCTACTAAACGATCTAAAATTCGTCTGGTTTCTTGAGCGCGAACCAATTGTTCATCAATGGTGCGGCAGTTTTTCAAAGCTTTTTTAATAGCTTCTTGAGTAATTTCGTGAAACACCATTCGCTTGGTGGGAATTTTCGGTTTCAGCAATTGGTATAAATGCCAACTGATGCTTTCACCTTCCCGGTCTTCGTCAGTTGCCAATATTAATTCGTCTACCCCTTTCAAAGCATCTTTAAGCTGGGTGACAATTTTCTTTTTATCCTTGGGAACGACATACACCGGTTCAAAGTCGGCTTCTATATTCACCCCAAGCTGCGCCCATTTTTCCCCTTTGACAGCGGCGGGAATTTCACTAGCTGACTGTGGAAGGTCACGCACATGACCCATAGAAGCCTCTACCCGATAGTCTTTTGGCAGGTAGTTGCGAATGGTACGAGCTTTGGTTGGAGATTCGACGATGACGAGAGTTGACATGGAAATTTTCAAAAAAAGAATAGCTGTGAAGCTAAACAGTCAAGTTGGGACAATTTTGGCGAAATGTCAAGATAAAACTTCACGCTGAGGTAGTGATTTAATCCTTACATAAACTACCCGTTAAGGCGAAGTTTTGCTTAACGTGAGGCACACTGCTACCCAGAAAATCGGATATGCAACCGCTGAGAGTCAATTGCCAGCTATTTCCATCTTTAACTTATCTCAGGCATAAATGGCGAATCCAGTTTTAAAATAGCCTGTCATTTCCCGATCTGCAATACGCTTAGGTGGAGGCAGGAGGCGGAGTTTTTTAATTTTTAATTTGTTAGTATTAACGTTGCAGTTGAGAAGATGAAGACACCAGGCCAGTTATGGGTTAATTCTGTTTTGTCGAGATATTTAAACTACCATTCACATCAGGTGAATCAATACTACCTGATTTATGAGCATCTAGAGGCTCAGATCTCTGATTGTCTGGAGAAGTTGGGCTGCCTTGTGCCTCCTGTCTTCTGGCACTAGAGTTGAAAACAGACAGATAAATGCAATTTTGGTAAAGAACTATAGATACAATTAACTCAGTTAGCCTTGATCTCTAATCGCCAAAACCTATACATATCATGGATTTTGCTAATATTGCATCCCAATTGAATGCGGGAACGATTTTACCAGAGGGAATTGTCATTGTCACCCTCTTGGGGGTTTTGATTGTTGATTTGATTTTGGGGCGTACATCTTCACGCTGGATCGGATATCTAGCGATCGCTGGTTTATTAGCTGCGATTGTCGCCCTGTGTTTACAATGGGATGCTACTAATCCCATCGGTTTCACTGGTGGCTTTAATGGTGATGACCTGAGTATTGTCTTTCGTGGCATCATAGCTTTGTCATCTGCGGTGACAATTTTAATGTCAATTCGCTATGTGGAGCAAAGTGGCACTGCTCTAGCAGAATTCATCGCCATTTTATTGACAGCCACCTTGGGAGGAATGTTTGTCTCTGGTGCTAGTGAGTTGGTGATGATTTTCATCTCCCTAGAAACTTTGAGTATTTCCTCTTATTTGTTGACGGGTTATACCAAACGTGACCCCCGCTCTAATGAAGCGGCGCTGAAATACCTGTTAATTGGAGCTTCCAGTACAGCAGTATTTTTGTACGGTGTATCATTACTGTACGGCTTATCCGGTGGACAAACGGAACTGAGTGCGATCGCTAACGGTATCGCTACAGCAAATGTTGGCCAATCTCTAGGTTTAGTTATTGCCCTCGTTTTTGTCATTGCCGGTATTGGCTTCAAAATCTCCGCTGCACCCTTCCACCAGTGGACACCAGACGTTTATGAAGGCGCTCCCACCCCCGTAATAGCTTTTCTATCCGTTGGTTCTAAAGCAGCAGGTTTTGCCCTCGCTATCCGCTTACTAACAGTAGTTTTCCCCCTCGTTGCCGATGAGTGGAGATTTGTCTTCACAGCCCTAGCTGTATTGAGTATGGTATTGGGTAACGTTGTTGCCCTTGCCCAAACCAGCATGAAACGGATGTTAGCTTATTCATCCATTGCCCAAGCTGGGTTTGTGATGATTGGCTTAATTGCTGGCACCGACGCGGGTTATTCCAGTATGATATTTTACCTGCTGGTTTACCTATTTATGAACCTGTGCGGCTTTACCTGCGTCATTCTCTTCTCCCTGCGGACAGGAACTGACCAAATCGCTGAATACTCAGGTTTGTATCAAAAAGACCCACTGCTCACACTGGCTTTAAGTATCTCTCTGTTATCCTTGGGTGGTATTCCCCCACTAGCTGGATTTTTCGGGAAGATTTACTTATTCTGGGCAGGTTGGCAAGCTGGCCTTTACTGGTTAGTGCTACTAGGTTTAGTTACCAGCGTTGTTTCCATCTACTACTACATTCGTGTAGTCAAGATGATGGTAGTCAAAGAACCACAAGAAATGTCCGACGTAGTGAAGAATTATCCTCAAGTGCGTTGGGATTTACCAGGTTTTAGACCTTTACAAGTAGGATTGATAGTAACTTTAATTGCTACTTCAATCGCCGGGATTTTGTCAAATCCACTGTTTACTTTAGCTAATAATTCAGTTGCTAATACTCCCATATTGCAAGCGACAAAAGTGGTGAGTACACAAGCAAGTGCAACTATTACTAAGCAAGCAAAGGAATTGTAGATTAGGTAAATAGGTAATGGGTAATGGGGAATGGGTAATTTGTTATTCTTCCCCTACACCCTGTCCTATTTCCAGAAATAAGGGTGTAGGGGTGTAGGGCAGAGAGAACTAATTTTGATCAACTAATTCCCAGTAAAAATTTAAAAATTAAAGATTAACAACACAAGCTTTTATAAGCTGTTACGCAGCTAAATTTGATAATCCTAATATAGCTAAATCCTGTGGTGTGGGAATCTTGCCCGCTAAACCCATACAAATATGACAATTTAAATATGAAAATTTATCAATCTCATGCTTGGCCATCGACAATTGAGGAAGCTGTAGTTATTCAAGAAAATCTGCGAAATCAAGTAATTACTACAGATCAACTCAACACACCTATCCAATATGTTGCTGGTGTGGATATGGGTTTTTTGGAAGATGGTAAAATGAGCCGTGCAGCAGTAGCAGTGCTGAGTTTTCCTGATTTGCAAGTTGTGGAAACCAGCCTCGCATACCGTCCTACATCCTTTCCTTATATACCTGGCTTTCTCTCATTTCGGGAAATACCCGCTATTTTGGATGCTTTAGAAAAGATTCACACTATACCCGATATCATACTGTGTGATGGTCAAGGTATCGCCCATCCACGCAGGTTAGGAATTGCTTGCCATTTAGGCGTTTTAGTAGATATACCAACTATAGGTGTAGCGAAATCTTTGTTGATTGGTAAACACGAAAAACTACCAGATACTAAGGGGAGTTGGCAACCACTAATACATCGAGGTGAAACTGTGGGTGCAGTTTTACGGACTCGCAACAAAGTCAAACCTTTGTATATTTCCAGTGGTCATCGCATTAGTTTACCAACAGCAATTGACTATGTATTACGCTGCACTCCTAAATATCGCTTGCCAGAAACTACACGCATTGCTGATAAACTAGCATCTGACAGATAAAGTCTCAATTTTGGCAATAATTATTTTTTAAATTTAATTCTTAACACTTGCTGACTAACCCCTAATCGTGTTAGGAATCGCACAGCAAAGAATTGATGTAGTTAAATATTAAACTTATTTAATAACAATGAACGTACTAACCTTACAGTGGCAAGAGGCGGGTCAAAATAGAACTCAACAGGTCTATGAACAACAACCCAGCAAAAACCCTGGTACTTGTCGCATCGGTCGTGACCCATCCCGGTGTGATATTGTTTTAACTCACCCGACTGTATCCGGTTTACACATAGAAATATTTTTTGATTCTCAGCAGCAACGTTTTTATATTAGAAACTTGCGAGAACCAAACCCTCCACAAGTAAATAGTCAACCTTTAGTGAAAGGGGAAATGCCTTTAAGTCAAGGAAGTATTATTTATTTAGGACAGCAATCTCTGCAAGTGACAGAGGTTTCAATTAATAGTTTTCCTGCCACAGTTATAGTTCAACCACCAGTACAACCAAAACATCACCAGCATAAACAGCCAATTCCTACGCAACCAAATCCTGTGTATGGTTTAGAGTGTCCCAAATGTCATAAAGTTTCTCCACCAGAAAATCTGCAAATAGGCTGTCCTTGGTGTGGTACATCTTTAGCAGCAGCAGTCAGTGTGCTAATTAGGTGACAGGTGACAGGTGACAGGGAATAGGTGAATAGTGTTTTCCAACAACTAATGACTAATAACTAATGACTAATGACTAATAACTAATAACTAATAACTAATGACTAATTTACAAATTCAATTAAGCTGGGAAGACCCAGCAACCGGGGAACGTAGAGAACCAAAGTTAAATCTCCCTATTGCTTTTGGTAGAGAATTTGCCAAGTTACCAACAGAAATTAGAGGTCAGCGTGTTTCGCGGATGCTGCTAAATAGTAATGAAGTGTCTCGCTATCATGCCTTGATTGACTGGGAACAAGATTGGGATCAAAATCATTTTGTGGTGATTGACCAAAATAGTGTGAATGGTGTTTATGTCAATGGTCAACGCCAAACGCGCTGTCAGTTAGCTAATGGGGATACTTTGCAGATTGGGCCTTATATAATAACTGTGCAGTTTGGGATTAATAGTGTAATTCCTACTCCTAATAATCCTTCAACTATTCAATTTAATCCCCAGACTAATCTGCCAGATCCTAGTTTATCTCCAGTCCGTCCTGTTACACCTTTAAGCAGTAATTTTCCTCCACCTGCATTTCAGGATACCAAAGTTGATTTACAGGCTATTCATGCTACTGGTTTACCTGTGGATGAATGTGATTATTTAGCAGTTGGTGCTGGTTTAGGTAGTTTTATTTGGGTGGATTTATTAAGAATCAGTGGTGTTAAAGCTGAGAAAATTATTGCTGTGGGTTTAGAAGCAGAACCTTATGCCCGTTATAAGCGGTTATGTTTAAATTCGCAAATTCCTTTACATGAAAGATTGCGTTCTAATTCTGATTCTTGTCCCGATAATATTTGGGGTTGGCCTAGTTATGCTTTAAGAGAATCTTGGCATGATTTAACTAATGGTAAGCTAAATTTAGCATTTAAATATTTATGGCAAGTTTTTAATGAACCCACCTTTGCAGAAACTTATACTCCCCGTGCAGGTAATGTTTTCGATTCTATAGATAGGGAAACTAAACGTATAGGTTGGAATCAAATTTATCGTTATGGAAGAGTGAGGGCTATTCGCAAAACAGAAGATGGTAGATATTGTGTAGCCTATTCCCGTGGTCAGGGAAATTATGCTTTTTTAGTTTGTCGTTATTTACATTTAGCTACGGGATATCCAGCGATTCAATTTCTACCAGATTTACAAGCTTATCGGGAAAAATATCAAGATTTTAAGTTGGTTGTCAATGCCTATGAAGACCACAATCATGTATATGAACAGCTAGAAAAACAAGGTGGAACGGTTTTAATTCGGGGACGAGGTATTGTAGCTTCACGGATTTTACAACGTATTTATGAGGTGAGACAGCAAAATCGCAATATTACAGTTTTACATTTAATGCGATCGCCTAAACCCCAAGGTAACAAATTTCAAAAAGCAACCCGTCTTGTAAAAAATCACTACGAGTTTCAACCTTTTAACTGGCCAAAAGCCTGTTGGGGTGGTGAACTGCGGGAAATGTTAGAAAAAGCTACACCGGAAGAACGCCAACGTTTATTAGCAGACTGGGGGGGAACTACCACCGCAGACCGTGTGGACTGGCAAAAAATCACGGAACAAGGTATTAAAGAAGGTTGGTATCAAATTACTTTTGGTCAAGTGCTTGGTGTAGAACAGGATGGCAAAAACCATACTATTACCCATATCCAAGAAAAGGGTTTTGGGGAAATGAAATTAACTGCTGATTTCATTATTGATGCTACCGGACTTGATGCTAAAGTCAATGCTAATCCTTTGTTAGAAGATGTGGTGACACATTACAATTTACCTTTAAATCATTTAGGACGGTTAGTAGTAGCAAACAATTTTGAATTAGTGGAAATGCGGAATACCAAAGGTCAAGTGTATGCAGCGGGCGCAATAACTTTAGGTGGTCCTTATGCCGCAGTTGATAGTTTTTTAGGTTTACAATATGCGGCTTTAGTAGCTGTGGATGGATTATATAATTCCCGTGCGCCAGGAGTTGGTCGTTTAAATACTTTCGGTTCTTTAAATCAGTGGATAAAATGGGTTTTTAATCAATCTCCTCATACAAATTAAAAATTCAAAATTAGCAACTTTTGCCTGTTCCCTCTATTGATAGGAGTTAGGCAGAAAAATGAAAGATTAAGGGTTTGGACAAAGGTATAAAGTGATGAAAAGATGAAGGTCGAGGAGAGGAAAACCCCTATACCCCTACACCCTTACACCCTTAAACCCTTACACCCTTTTCTTACAGCCACTGTCCACCCCGAAATCGCCATCTGGGAAAGATAATTCTCATTAAACTTTGAGAAGCAATAAAAACCGCCAACCAAACTACAGAGTAATGCAGTAAAAATAAACCTGGTGATAATTGTTCTTTAGGCATAGGTAAAGGTAAAAAACCAAAAATTTTCACGCCACAAAAAACAAATATCATTTCCCAAATACCTGCAAAAAGTTGATAAGCTGCTGGCCAGTCTCTATCCCACCGGGATTTTTGCAGATAGTTATAAACAACATCCCAAGCTAAACCAAAGATAGCAACATATAAAATTATCCAAAAATAAACAGGATTAGAAATGTTGCCAATTAACCCAACAGCAAAGGGTATTGATACGAAAAATCCAACTGTTAAAAGTAGTAATAATCTAGTTTGCCAACGACCAAATAAAGTGGGAGTCATAAATAATTCGTAATTCGTAATTCGTAATTCGTAATAGAGCCTCCGGCACGCTACGCGAACGTAATTCGTAATACCAGATTAATATGCAGCGACAGAGAATCAGATGTAGAAAATTATTGAACGCGGATGCACGCAGATAAACGCGGATAAAGGCAGATAAATCAATGGATTTAATTATGTGCAACCTCACATAAAGTTGGTATAACAGGTTAAAAATTGGTAACAGATTATTAGTAATTATTAGTAACTGGTCAACCATTATTTTCTCTTAACTGTCACCTGTCACCTGTCACCTGTCACCTGTTCCCTACACTCAAAGTTGATAATTTTGTTGACAATGATACTTAGATAATTCTGACCAGTTGAGGACTGCTTCTAGTAAGTCTTGATAACCCAGAGTGTTGGGATGAAGCCCATCTGCACTGATGCGTTGACTTCTCCAGGTTTGGCTGTGTTGCATCCATTGGTCAAATATATCTAAGTAGGGAATTTGCCGTTGTGTACAAGCTAGGCGTGTAGCTTCTTTGTAGCGGTATTGGTCTTCATGATTGTAATACAGACAATCTAGGAAGGGCATTTTTGTTTCATCTACGGGAACCATGCCTACAAAGAGGACAGGACAAAGTTGCTGTGCTTGATCTAATAATGCCGCTATTTCCGTTTCAAATTGCTGAAAATCGGTATAATTTCTGCCGTTGGGACGACCTAGGCGTGGTGAGTCGTTCACACCAACAGAGAGGATAATCAGGTCAGGAACTCGGTTACGTATTTCTCCGCGATGGCGAAATTCGATTTCTAGCCTTTGGGAAACTTGCTGTGTGCGATCGCCCCTTACTCCCAAATTATACAGTACGTGGCCTATACTATCTGGTAACATCCACCACCGTCGCAGTTGTTCTACCCAACCGCCTTTTTCTGGGTCGCCGTATCCATACACTAAGCTATCTCCCAAGGCCACAATCTTTAAAGGCTGACATAGTTTTGGCGCTATAGACAGCATCGAGGAGGAAGGCTTTAAGGTTTGCATCTTAAACAGCAGTGTAATTGAGATTTTTACAATATTCTATACATTTTTACACTATTCTATGGTGTCTTTTTTGTCTTGTGATCTTTAATTCTTGACTTTTGACTGCTGGCTGCTGTTGGGTTAGCTTGTTTTTAGGAATTAGCTGCTGTCAGTTTGTGATTTACTTAGATCACTTGTTGAAAACCAAAAATAAAGATATTATTAATTTTGTATTAAATAATCAAGTCATATTCAATATCTCAGTAATTTACCTTGGAATTTTACAAATCTATCAAAATGAGTTGGAGTTGAATAAAATTGATATTTCTCAATCTTGAACTTAATAAAAAAGAGTTTTTTGGTGAAAAAATTTGCTGGAAATTAATTTGACATAGCCCGGTTTATAAAAAAATCGTCAAATCAGGCACTACTTTTGTGTATCTACGTCAACAATTTTAAATTTACTCTTTTAGCTGGGATTATTCCCAAAACAAAATGCAACTTGCCGCATGAAATGAACAACGCTCAAATTCTAATTTTAATCTGTTGAGACAAGATGAATCGTAGATTTTCTGACAATATTATGCGGCTGCATAAATCTTTACATTACACATCCTGCAAAAGGATGAAATTTAATTTATTTTCTTTAGGTTGGCAACGTGAACAAACAATGAATTGGCATCAGAAATTACTTAAACGTCTGTTCCCGCTGTTATTTTTAATTTCCTTTGTTACAGTTTCGTTGGGGCATAATTTTACACCCATTCATGCCCAAATTACTCGTCAAGAAATTCGCGGTGTGTGGATGACCAACAATGATCTCAACATTCTCAGAGATCGTACTAAAGTTCGGGATGCTGTCACTAAACTCAGAAAGCTTAACTTCAATACTATCTATCCTGTAGTTTGGAATTCAGGCTATGTCATGTATCCTAGCAATGTAGCCAAACGTTTAGATATTCAACCCTTTGTTTTTCGCGGTTTAGATGGTCATGATATTCTAGCCGATTTAATCAATCAAGCCCATCGTCAAAATTTACTGGCTGTACCTTGGTTTGAATTTGGTTTTATGACACCTCCAACTTCAGAACTAGCATTAAATAAACCAGAATGGTTAACACAAAAACGCAATGGTAGCCAAACTTCTGTTAGTGCTGCCGGTGAAGTTGCATGGTTAAATCCTTTTCATCCAGAAGTACAACAGTTTATTACTGATTTATTGGTAGAACTGGCCAACAATTATGATATTGATGGGATTCAGTTTGATGATCATACAAGTTTACCCCATGAATTTGGCTACGATAAATACACCATTTCCTTATACCGTCAAGAAACTAAAAAGAATCCACCCGCAGATCCGCAAGATCCAGAATGGGTCAGTTGGAGAGCAAATAAAATCACAGATTTTATGGTGAGATTGAATCAAAGAATCAAACAAATTAAACCAAAAGCGATTTTCTCCGTTTCACCCAACTACTACGATTTTGCTTACAAGTTTCAATTACAAGATTGGCTAGAATGGGTACGAGCTAACATAGTAGATGAACTAGTTGTGCAAGTTTATCGAGATAATTTAGAAAGCTTTACTGCTAAACTTTCTCGTCCAGAAATGCAAGAAGTACAACAAACTATTCCGACTGGAGTAGGGATTATGGCAGGATTAAGAACTAAGCCTGTACCCATGCAACAAATTAAATCCCAAGTCCGAGCAGCACAACAACGGGGATTAGGTGTTGTTTTCTTCTACTATGAAAGTCTGTGGAATAATGCTCAAGAATCTTTAAATGAGCGGTTATCTGGATTTAAAAGTCTGTTTCCATATCCTGCTTTGCGATTAGCAGCGGATTAAACTAGGAGTTGGTAACAAGTTAAGGCTACACAGGCAAAATTCATCTACATTGGATTAAAAACTTTGATTTTATTTAGTTGATGTAGGCAAATTTTGTTTGTGTAGTCTTTTTTGTCAAATTGGGATGCTACCGAGTAATTCTTTAGCTACATACTCAACCACAGGTACAGGAACAGCATTACCGAATTGTTTTTTAGCTATCTCATCTTTTTGATGGTATTCAAAATTAGCAGGAAATCCTTGTAATTTACAAGCGTGTTTTGCAGTGATAGGAATATATTTTTTAGGATAATAAATCTTGTCCAAGAACATCTTTTTATATGCTTCTGGATGACTAGAATGAATAGATACAGTTGCTATATAATCTTTACCACCAGTAGCAGTTAAAGTTGGGACGATATCAGCAGTAGGTAAGATTATTCTATAAATATTATTAATCCCAGTCATATTTTTAGAATTAACAAATTCATACTTGTTCTCATTACTTAAACGGAATATTCCTTTTTCAACAAGTTGATTTAATTCTTTTAATTCTATATCAGTTATTATTTCTTGAAAATTCTCAAAAGATAAAGGATTTCCATCCTTATCTCCATATTTTTTACTTCTTCTGTGTTTGAGAAGAGTTAAGCAAATCTTTTTTTCTCTATCACTGGTTTCAATAATATCCCAAGAATGAATGGTGGTATGTCCATTTCTTAAATCTGAAAAAATGAAAAAATCATTTAATTCATCATTTTTTTGAAATCTAGTTCTTGAAGGTGGTATCACACCTTTAAATAAAGTATGTGGATCTAATTTAACTTTTTCAACAGGTTGAACATTTTTAAGTTCATCTAAAATATCTAAAACTTTGGGATGAACATTCAAAGGTTCGGGGAATTTGTATTCTTGGCATCTGTCTAGATCATTTCTAATCCCAACAATAAAAACTCTATCTCTATTTTGAGGTAAACCAAAGTCATAAGCATTTAATATTTTCCACTTCACACAATATCCTATCTGCTGCAATTTTTGTAAAATCAAGTCTAAATTATCTCGATTTTTAGGACTTGCTAAACCGCTAACATTTTCAAAAATAAACGCTTTAGGATTACTTTTATTAACTAACTGAATAACATCAAACCATAATTTTCCTCTAGGATCTTCAAAGCCTCTTAAGCAACCCGCAACAGACCAAGGTTGACAAGGGACACCACCTACCACTACATCCACATAAGATGGAAGTTCACGAATTTTAGTGATATCTCCTAGTTCAATTTCATCTTTATTGAAATAACTGATAAAATTTTTCTGATAAACTTTAATAGCTTGTTTATCTATTTCAGCATAGCCTAAGCATTGACCACCTAGTTTTTCTAAAGCAATTCTAAATCCACCAATACCTGCAAATAGATCGATAAACTTGAATTTATTGGGAGAAGTTACTAATTGTAGAGGTAGTTCTATTTGTTTTGGTATTTGTGAATCAAACGCTTTCATATTTGTTAGCCAAGATTACTAACTAACTTTTTAGATAGGGATTTTTAGTATAACACTATTCAACGTAAAAACTCAGCCTACATTAGCAAGCTGAGTCCAATTATAGTAAATTTCAAAATTCAATTAATTGGAGTTGATTTTAACTCACTAAATCAGGAAATACCTCTTGCACCGCAGGATGTACTAAACGATGATTTTGGACATTCAAACCTTTAGCTAATGCGGGGTTAACATCTAAAGCTTTAATTCCCAAATTTGCCAACTGCACAACATAAGGCAATGTACTATTATTTAATGCTTGAGTTGATGTCCAAGGTACAGCACCGGGCATATTAGGCACGCCATAATGTACTACACCTTCATCAATATAAACTGGATTAGTATGAGATGTGGGGCGTAATGTTTCCACACAACCACCTTGATCAACTGCTACATCTACAAGCACTGAACCAGGACGCATTTGTTTAACTAATTCACGAGATACTAATATAGGTGCTTTACGTCCCGGTATTAACACTGCACCGATGAGTAAATCAGCCTCTTGCACTGCGGTTTCAATGTGGGCAGAATTGCTGTACAGTAATTCTACTCTCGAACCAAACAGAGTTTCTAAATAGGATAGACGTTCAACATTTACATCCAAAATTTGGACTGTTGCACCCATACCCACAGCGATTTTAGCGGCTTCTGTTCCTACCACACCACCGCCTAAAATCACAACTCTTCCAGGTTTAACACCGGGTACTCCACCTAAAAGTACACCCCTACCTCCTTGTTGACGTTCTAGAAATCTAGCTCCAAACTGGACTGCTAATCGACCAGCAATAATGCTCATGGGTGTGAGCAAAGGTAATCTATTTGCTCCTGGTTGTTCTACAGTTTCGTAGGCGATCGCATTAGTGCCACTATCAATTAATTGTTCTGTCAATTGGCGATCGGCTGCTAAATGCAAATAAGTAAATAATAACTGTTCTTTTTGCAAAAATTTATACTCACTGCTTAAAGGTTCTTTCACCTTCACAACCATCTCTTGATTCCAAGCAAATTCAGGTTTTTCAACAATTTTCGCACCAGAGCTACGGTATTCATCATCAGTAAACCCCGAACCTTTACCTGCATCTGTTTCTACAAACACAGTATGACCACTTTCTGTTAATACCCGCACACTAGAAGGACTCAAACCAACCCGAAATTCTTGATCTTTAGTTTCTTTAGGAACGCCTATTTGCATTTATTTATAGCCTCTAATAATTTTTGATTGACTCTAGACTGCCAGTATTTACGTCACCTTGTCCGTATTAATTAATTCAAAATGAAGAAAATCAGGATTTGGAATGTAGGGTGTGAGGTGTGGGGAAACAGAGGAACTGGGGAGCAGGGGACAACAATGTATTATCTCTTGCCTTTTGACTTTTGACTTTTGACTTGTGAACATTCCCGTGACTAATCTCCCAGGATTATTACAATAGACAAAGAATAATTAAAAATTGTAAACAAAGGGTTGGCATTGCTCTCACCCAGAGGCTGCCATTAAGCTGTTCAAAGCTAATCCCTGCAATGAGTTGAAAAATCTCCATTAATATTCTTTTGCCGTTCAGAAGAGAGGAATAGTTAATCATGACACAACAACAACCTACCGTCACTCCCAAGCTAGAAGAACCCAAGTTCGGCTTTAATGAATATGCTGAACGTTTGAATGGGAGAGCCGCTATGATTGGCTTTATCTTGATGGTAGTGATTGAATATCTCACCAATCAAGGTGTACTTGCATGGCTGGGTTTGAAGTAGTTCCATCTGCAAGTTAACTGTTTTCAGTTGTAAGCTAGTAAATAGAAGAGTTGAAACCAGTTGGATAATCCGGCTGGTTTTCACGTTATTTCCATTGGCAGGAAATTACTACATAGGAGAGGGTAAATTTCCACATCTGATTTTTTACTCCAAACAACTATAATGTGATATACCTTGATAGCCCCAGATTAGAAAGGTAAATTGCGGTTGAACTATTCCAGGTAAATTTATACAAAAACTTAACGGAAACCAAACAAGCTGTGATGAACGCTGTATTACCTCGTTTTTTGAAGTCAGCCTACCGGAAAGAACCTATAATCAGTGCATTGGTAACAATAGGTGTGGTAGATGCGCTGATTGGTGGTTTAGATGATAGTTGGTCATTATTTACTTTTGGTTTGGGAACAGCAGGAATAGCACTGTGTTTGAAGGTATGGAAAATGCAGCAGCAATCTCCTTTACCAGAAGAGCCTGTAGTCCAACATTATTTACCTCCTCAGTCCTCTAGTCCGCCTTTACCAACCATGACGGTTTCTAAGAAAAAACCACGTCAAAGTAATTCGTAATTGATAATGCGTAATTCGTAATTAAAGCACATTTGATCTGAGTAAAGTAGACTCATAGCCGCCAAGATATTTACCCCATCAGAGATTTATCATGAATATTTGTACCTAATGCACCTGGAATTTGCTGTAACAGCTTACGTCTAGAACTAGGGGCTTGAACTAAGAAATAAATTTTTAAGTCTCTACAACTAACGTTAGGAGTTCATAAATTGGAATTACGAATTACGTTCGCGCAGCGTGCCGGAGGCAATATTACGAATTACGAATTACTATTTGATGTTTTCAAAGGTGAGGAGACACTGTGAAGAGTGAGGGAAGAAGGGTAGGTAAGACTTTGATTCGCTCTTGTCTGAGCTTGGCATTGATGCCAGTTTTAGCCTTATCAATATCTATCGGACAAGAGTTTTACACTCACTCTGCTCATGCTGCTGATGAGATGATCATAGATTCTCCAAGTAGTCAACCGATTGTCAATCCTCGACTACTTCGCACTTTAAACGGACATACGTCAACTGTTAAATCTCTGAGTTTTAGTCCCAATGGGAAAATGCTAGTCAGTGGTGGCTCAGAAAATGAGGGGATGATTCGTTTTTGGAGTCCTCAAACTGGTAAAAAACTGGCTACGATTAACAGAGCGCATCAAGGATCTGTAGACTCAATTTTAATTTTGCCAGATGGTCAAACTCTGATCAGTTGTGGTAATGACTACAGAATTAATCTTTGGAATCTCAAACAGCTGACCTTTAGTCGCTCCTTTGTGGGACATACCAGTTCAGTTTTATCTTTGGCTGTTTCTTTGACTGGTAACGTTCTCGTCAGTGGTGGTTTAGACGGGATTCGTTTGTGGGATTTAAAACAACTGCGTCCCCTAGCTACACTGGCACGTTTTGACAATCAAGTTCATATCTTAGCGATGAGTCCTGATAGTCAGATTTTAGCTAGTGGTGATAATAAAGGTGTTGTGAAACTTTGGAATTTGCAGACTGGTGAATTAATTCGCCAAATAAACGCACATTCTCAAATTGTGACTGGGTTAGCTTTTACACTTAATGGTGAAAAGTTAATTAGTTCCAGTAGGGATAAAACTATTAAAATTTGGAATGTTAACGATGGTGAAGCAGTCCAAACCCTGACAGGACATAATGATTGGGTAAATAAGATTGCTATTAGTCCTAATGGCAAAATTTTAGCTAGTGCTGGTAAAGATGGGATTAAATTGTGGGATTTAACTACAGGTGAGTTAATCACTAGTATCTCTGATCAACAAGATTGGGTGAGTGCGATCGCTTTTAGTCCAGATGGTAAAATCCTGGCTAGTGGTGGTTTTGATCAAAAAATTAATATCTGGCAAATCCAATAAAAAAACCCCCTGGGTGGGGGACTGTCAGTTATTCGCGTGGAGTGAACAACTAAGTAATAAATACTTACAGTAGATATAGTAATCCGAACAAAATGATCCAAATTACGTCTACGAAGTGCCAGTAAAGTTCAGCGGCTTCAATACCGAAGTGTTTTTGGTTGCTGTAATGACCAGCAGTACGCGATCGCCACAACACCGCCAAAATTGCTAAAACGCCGATGGTAACGTGCAAACCATGAAAACCGGTGAGAACGTAAAACGTACTAGCGAATAAATTAGTAGTTAAACCAAATTCCAGATGGGTATATTCATAAACCTGACCCACCAAGAAAATGGTACCCATCGCCGCAGTAATAGCTAACCAGGTACGCATTCCCTTTTCATCATTCTTTTTGATAGCGGTATCAGCATTGTGCATGACAAAACTGCTGGCTATCAGGTTAACTGTGTTCACCCCAGGTAACAGAAGTTCTAACTCAGGTGTCCCAGCGGGAGGCCATACAGGTAAGGTAGAACGGAAAGCTAAATAAGCACCGAACATACCCATGAAAATCATCCCTTCTGCAATCAGAAACACAACCAAACCAAATAAACGATGGTCTGGATGCGCTTCGTGATGATCAACAGTTGCTACGTGATGATGATTTTGTTCTATTTTCGCTGGGTCAATGATTTGACTTTGCATGAATTTTTAAATTGCTAATGGGTAATTGGTAATAGGTAATCGGTAATTCATAATTCATAATTTTCTTTCAATTACGAATTACGAATTACGAATTACGAATTAAACACCAGACTCAATAGTTGGATAGGGTTCGTCTGGTTTGACACTTAATACTTTGCTAATGTCAGCTTTTTTCTCACCTACGCCGTAGTCATAGGGTCCTGTGGTTAAAACAGGGAGTTTTTCAAAATTCTCAATGGCTGGTGGTGAAGTTGTCATCCACTCTAGAGTCAGACCGCGCCAAGGATTATTAGCTGCTTTAGGTCCGTACAACCAACTCCATACAGCATTGATAATAAAGGGTAATGTGGAAATAGCCAGAATATAAGACCCGTAGGTACAGATTTCATTCAAAGAAGTGAATTTGGGGTCATATTGGGCAATACGACGATTCATTCCCATCATTCCCAGCTTGTGCATGGGTAAAAAAGTCATATTCAGACCAACAATGGTCAGAATTGCGTGAACCTTACCCCAAAATTCGTTCATCATTCGTCCCGTCATTTTTGGGAACCAATGGTAAATCGCCGCAAAAATTCCTAGTACGCTACCACCAAAGAGAACGTAGTGTAAGTGCGCGACCACAAAATAGGTATCGTGAACGTGAATATCAAAAGGTACTGATGCTAACATCACACCACTAATACCACCAATCACAAAGGTTCCCAAGAAACCCATGGCAAAAATCATGGGACTATTGAGGCTGATTTTGCCGCCCCAGATAGTTGCTAACCAACCGAAAATTTTGATCCCGGTGGGAACAGCAATGATCATTGTTGTGATCATGAAAAACATCCGCAACCAACCAGGAATACCGCTGGTAAACATGTGGTGCGCCCAAACGATTAGCCCCAAAAAGCTGATAGCTAGGGAAGAATAGGCGATCGCTTTATAACCAAAAATGGGCTTCCGGGCATGAACTGGCAGGATTTCCGAAATTGCCCCAAAGAAAGGCAAAATCATGATGTACACCGCTGGGTGGGAGTAAAACCAAAACATATGTTGGTAAACCACTGGATCACCACCACCAGTCGGGTTAAAAAATGTTGTCCCTGCTAGTAAGTCAAAGGAAAGCAAAATCAGCGCCCCGGCGAGAACTGGTGTAGACAGCAGCACTAATGCCGAAGTTGCCAACATCGCCCAACAAAACAAGGGCATTTGATGGACTCCCATGCTGGGAACACGCATTTTCAGGAGAGTAACAATGAAGTTAATCGCCCCCAAAATAGACGATGTACCTAAAAGCAAGACGCTGATAATCCAAATCGCCTCACCCACTTGACCTGTTACCAAGCTTAAGGGAGGGTAGGAAGTCCAACCAGCATCAGGGGCATCACCAACTGCCAAACTAGCAATCAGTAACACACCTGCTGGGGGAAGCATCCAAAAAGCCACGGCATTTAAGCGAGGAAAAGCCATATCCCTAGCCCCAATCATCAAGGGGATGAGATAGTTAGCAAAACCCGCCCCTGCTGGCACAATCCACAGGAAAATCATGATTGTGGCGTGGAGTGTGAACAGGCTGTTATAGACTTCTGGAGTGACAAAATCTACTTCTGGTGTGCGTAATTCTGTCCGCACCAAGTCAGCCATCACGCCGCCAATGCAGTAGAAAATAAAGGATGTAACTAGATATTGAATCCCTATTACCTTATGGTCGGTATTAAATGTAAAAAATTCCCACCACTTCCTGTCCCCTGATTCTTCATGGGGAGTGGGAATATTAGCGGTTTCTTGTAACTGTGTTTGAGTCATTCGATTTTGGATTTTAGATTTTGGATTTTGGATTTTGGATTTACCTCGCGTAAGTTTGAGGTGTTTGTACCGTTAAAAAGTTATCAATCTTGGTCATTAGTTATTAGCTGCTGACTAATGGTGGACTTGATGCAGCATTTCTGGATGAATACCCATGTTTTGGGTGTAAGGGGCGAGAAATTCATCTGGTGGCATATCTGCTGGGTTCATGGCCACAGCTTGGTTTAAGGTATCTTTACTAGCAACTAACTGTTCTTGCATCCAACTATCAAAAGCTGCTTGGGACTCTACCACTACTTGAGTTTGCATTGCACCGTGGTAGGGGCCACACAGTTCCGCACAAATTAAAGTATAGCTGCCTTCCTTTCTGGGTGTGATGCGAACTTCTGTTTGTCTACCGGGGATCACGTCTTGTTTGAGGCGAAATTCTGGTACCCAAAAGGCATGAATGACATCGTTAGCTGTCATATTCATTTGTATTTCTTTGCCGATTGGTAAATGAAGTTCTCCAGTAGTCACCCCTGTATCTGGATAGGTAAAAATCCAAGCGTACTGGAGGGCAGAAACGTCAATCACTAATTGGGGTGCGTTGTTGGGAGCAGCTTGATCCGCTTGGGATAATAGATTTTGTGCTTTGTTGCTTGGTGTATCGCTTAAAGTGGCTGCAATGGCAGTTCCCTGTTGCTTCATTGCTTCTTGCATCATTGGTGCTTCATGGCCACCGTGAGGATTTAATCCACCAATTTGGTTGTAGACATCAAAGCTGTAAACGGAAATACCGATGACAATAATGGCTGGGATCGCCGTCCAGAGGATTTCTAAAGGTACATTACCTTCAATTGGTGGACCGTCTTCGTTATCACCTGCACGCCGACGATATTTGAAGATGGAGTAGATTAAAACACCTTCAACTATTAAAAATATACCCATGGAAACAGTTAACATGGCACTGAATAGACCATCTATCAGTACGGCTTCATCTGATGCGGCTGTGGGTAACAGACCGTGATTTTGACCGTACCAAAGGCTGACTAGGGTTAGCACAATGCCAATGAGTAACGTCCAGATCGAACTTGGAATTTTCACGGCTTACTTAATTTGAATTGATTACGTTATTTGAAACTAACTCACTTACTAAGGTAGTGTAGGTCAGGGAATATGGAGTATGAATATCTGAAATTTTTATTAATTTTTTCACTAATTTCCAAATCTTGAGTAAAGTTATTCATGTTAATGTTGTCAAGAATAAATTATAATTCCTGCCAAAATTTAAGGAAAATTTTAGAAAATTTTTCAGAAAATCTAAATAATTGCCAATAATTAATAATTCACATCTTAAAAAATACCTAAATCTTACAGCTAAAAGTAGCTGGGGTGATTCAAAGTATAAGGGAAAGCCAATTTTTCAACCCTGGCTCATCGGTTAGGGTGAAGATAGGAGGCAGGAGGCAGTGGTTCGACTTCGCTCACCAACCGGAGGCAGGAGGCAGGAGGCAGAAGGCAGTGGTTCGACTTCGCTCACCAACCGGAGGCAGAAGGGAGAAGGCAACATTACAAACCTTCTCATCACAAGCTTTTAGCTTTTCATCATGCCCTGAACCTTGTCCACTGCAACAATTGATCAAATAGTAAATTTTAAGAATATCTACCTCAAGCGGGCAGAAGGTATCGTTGATGAACGAATTTGTCCTACAACAACAAAATGAAGCGGCAACCCAACACAATAGCCCCAAGGAAGTAATTCGTCGCTTGGTGTGGAAGATTTGCATAGCCACCTTGATTTTGATGGCCATAGGCAGTGCCACCCGCGTGATGAATGCTGGGCTTGCTTGCCCTGACTGGCCTTTGTGTTATGGGGAATTAGTGCCTGCTAAACAAATGAATCTCCAGGTTTTCTTGGAGTGGTTTCACAGATTAGATGCAGCTTTGATTGGTTTTAGTGCGATCGCTCTTTTGGGTTTATCCTGGTGGCATCGTCGTGTTTTACCCAATTGGCTGCCTTGGGCTTCGGCATTTGCCCTGTTTTTAATCGTTTTCCAAGGGATTTTGGGAGGGCTGACCGTTACCGAACTGCTGCGGTTTGATATTGTTACCGCCCATTTGGGAACGGCGCTATTATTTTTCACTACCCTCCTGGTTATCGGTACAGCACTTAGTCCTTATCAAGGAACTGGCACTGTTGGAAAGCTGCCTTGGGTGGGTTTAGCTGCTGCGGTTTTGGTTTATGTGCAGAGTCTACTAGGTGCGGTGGTAGGTTCTCGTTGGGCGCTACACCAGTGTTTTGCTGGGGATCAACTCTGTGGAGTGATGTACAGCCATATTTTTGGTTTAGTGCCACCAACGGTAGCAACCTTAGCGGTTGTATTCATTTCCTGGCGCACACCAGCACTACACCCAGCCTTGCGAAAATTGGCAAATATGGCAGGTGGGTTGTTAATTTTACAACTGATTTTGGGAGTTGCCACCTTCCGTTTACATCTACAAGTCGAACCTCTCACCGTTTCTCATCAAGCCATTGGTGCGACTTTGTTGGGTACTTTGGTTGTATTTACAGTTTTAGCAGTCCGGGATTGGTTTGCGAACCGAGAAATCAAAATTGCGAATGGGTAAGAAGAGGTTGTGGGGTGTAGGGTGTGGGGTGTAGGGGAGAAGAAGTGCAGAGAATTTTTCTTTCTGTTACCTGTTACCTGTCACCTGTTCCCTGTTCCCTGTTCCCTCAGTTATTGACAAATTAAGGAAAGAGAGAGAGCCAACATGATTGAGACAAATGTCTCTCGTCGCCACCACGATACATTTCTACAAGTTATTCAGAGTTACTATCAGCTAACCAAGCCCAGGATTATTCCTCTGCTGTTGATTACAACTTCTGGGAGTATGTGGATAGCTGCTAAGGGGCAGGTTGATCCCTGGTTGTTGATTGTAACTTTGATTGGCGGTACTTTGGCTGCTGCCAGCGCCCAAACGATTAATTGTATCTATGACCGCGATATAGATTATGACATGGAACGGACGCGCCATCGTCCTATGCCTTCGGGTAGGGTTCAGCCTCGTGATGCTTTGATTTTTGCGATCGCTCTGGCTGTACTTTCTTTTACTCTATTGACGGTTTTCGCCAATTTACTGGCTGCACTTTTAGCATTTTCTGGCATTGTTTTTTATGTTTTAGTCTATACACATTGGCTAAAACGCCATAGCACTCAAAATATTGTCATTGGTGGTGCGGCTGGTGCGATACCCGCTTTGGTGGGTTGGGCTGCGGTTACTGATACTTTAAGTTGGGCGGCTTGGTTGATTTTTGCAATTGTCTTTTTGTGGACTCCGCCTCATTTCTGGGCTTTGGCTTTGATGATTCGTGATGATTACGCTAAGGTGGGGATACCAATGTTACCTGTGGTAGCTGGGGATCAGGCTACGGTTCGCCAAATTTGGTACTATACGGTAATTACGGTAGTGACAACGGTGTTGCTGTTTTATCCTTTACACGCCAGCGGTGTTGTTTATGCAATTATCGCTTTGAGTTTGGGTGGGATATTTGTTCACAAGTCTTGGCGTTTGTTGCAAAGTCCAGAGGATAGGACTGTAGCTAGGGAGTTGTTCCTTTATTCCATTTCTTACATGATGCTTTTGTGTTTGGGAATGGTGGTTGATAGTCTACCTTTTACTCGCAGTCTTGTGACGGCGGTGGTTAGTTATTTGCATTTGGTTTAATTGTGAAAGGTGATCGCATTCTCGGTTTTGGGGTGCGATCGTTTTTTTTAACGCAGAGGAACGCGGAGGTTTGCGCGGAGGTTCGCGGAGTTTTGTTTGTGATGGTTGGGAGGGGTAATTTTTTCTGACAAAGGCAATACAATATTTAAAATATAGTTAGTAGCTAATTGTGGGAGATGATTATGGTTAAGGCAACCATAGGTAAAAAACTCTCTTTAAAGGAATTTCTGTCACTGTCAACGGAAGATGTAAACTATGAATTTGTTGATGGTTATGCAGTACCGAAAGTGTCACCCAAATTTTATCATTCAGTTTTACAGTTAACTTTAGGATCTTTACTCCGCAAATGGTGTAAGGGAAAAGGTAGAGTAGGTACAGAATGGGCTATTGTTTTAAGACGTAAGGGTAAAGATTGGTGTCCAGTACCGGATTTATGTTATATTTCCTATCAACGTTTGCCCAAAAGTTGGCTGTTTAATGAAGCTTGTCCTGTTCCTCCAGAGTTGGTGATTGAAATTATTTCTCCTGACCAAACGATGAAGGATTTTGAAGATAAGGCAAGAGATTATTTTGCAGCAGGTGTTTCACGGGTTTGGGTAATTGAACCGGAAGCGATGAAGATTAGGGTGTTTTTGTCTGCTGATGAAAGTCAGGTTTATACTGGTGATATGTTAATTGTTGATAGTTTGTTGCCTGGGTTTGAGTTGACGGTTAGGCAGCTTTTTATAGAGGCGGAGTTGATTTGATAAAGAAAATTGTTAGTAAGGTAATTGTCTGATAGCGTAGCGTGGCGCAAGCCATATCAGGATTTCCAGGATTTAAGGATTTACAGGATTCAGATGAAAATTTTATCACTAATTACCATGATTAATCTATAAAATTTCCTCTTCATTTACAAGGAAATAAGGTAATTGTTTTATCTCCACTTCCCGCAGCTAAAATTTTTCCATCAGGACTAAAAGCTACTGAATAAACTGTGTCATCAGCACATTTAACACTAGAAATTTCTGCACCATTATCAACAAACCACAACTTCACTGTTTTATCTTTACTCGCACTAGCTAATATTTTACCATTGGGACTAAAAGCGTAAGTATTCAGCTATCAGTAATCAGCTATATATAGGCAGCTTGGGAATACAATCAGAATTTTGCGCCCATTCGAGAAATGTTGATGAGAGAAATCAAGCTGACTGCTGTTAGCGCAGCTTGCTGTTAGGCGTTAGCTAACGGCTGAATGCTTACCTAAAATCTACAGAAATAACGTCATTCAATACTGTTCGGTTAAGAGTTTTCGTAGGTTGGGTTAAGCGATAGCGCAACCCAACAAAAGTCTATCAATGTTGGGTTTCCTAACGTCAACCCAACCTACATAATGATATTTTTGGGGCTTAACCGAAAAGTATTGGAACGTCATTATCATGACCACGGTTTTAATAAAGCATTAAACGAAGTATCTAATTCTGTCAAAACATCCAGTGCTTGCAATGATTGGTTGATAGAATCAAAGATGTTATTAAATTTGGAATTTTGAGCATCTTGATTTTGTTTAACTTTCTCTAATTCCTGAGAATTGTCCTTCAGAGTTTGATTAAATTGCTGTAGGGAGTTTTCAATTTGTGCGAATCGAGAGTTAAAGTCTGCAATTTGTTGGCTAATTTGAGCAAATTCCAGATTTTTATTTTCTTGATTTTGGCGTAATTCCGCTAATTGTTGCTGACTGGTTTCGTTCCAATCTTTGAAAGAGGTTTCAATTTGCTCAAATCGAGAATTAACAACTTCGATTTTTTGAAGCATTTGTGAAAATTCAGATTTTAATTTTTGCACATTGTTTAATTCTTCCCTGTGTTGCTGAATTGTTTGGTTCAAATTCTGCACAGAATTATCCAGTTCAGTTAAACGATTATTAATTCCTTGAAATTGTTGATTAAATTGGTTAATTTCTGTACTGATTTTTTGTAGTGATGTTTCAATTTTCTGGTCTATAATTTGGCTTAACTGTTGTCTCCAAGACTCAATTTGTTGCAACCGCTGATTAGATGTATCCATAGTTTCTTGTACTTGGTAAAAATTGTCTGTGATATTTTGCCAACTTGTCTGTAATTGTTCAATTTGTTGTTGCGATGGGGAATTATTCAACCGGGGACGATTAGCTAAATTTAATACTATGCTTAAACTTAGGGGAATAGCTGCATAAACTACCTGTTGAGTCACTGCTGCTGCTATTGTTCCCAATACTGAACAACCTAAGCATATATACTCGGTAATTTCTAGCCATTTACGTTTATTCATGTGACTATTAACTATAGTATTAAATTAGTATATTTTTATATGATTATTCTTGTCAAAAATTGAATATGGTAGGTAATACCCACTAAAGCCAGAAATAAATAAAAAATAAATTCGATATAATCAAAAAATGTGATACTATAAATAGTTCTCTAAAACCGTGCTGGGTGAAGAACGTAGAGATAAAACTCAGCACATCTACACACTCAGCACAAAGAACTCTGGTTTATGGCACTGCCAATTGTTGCAATTATTGGTCGCCCCAATGTGGGCAAATCCACTTTAGTTAATCGTCTCGCCGGTGATCAAACGGCGATAGTCCATGATGAACCGGGTGTGACACGCGATCGCACCTATCGTCCAGCATTTTGGGGAAACCGCGAATTTGTGGTAGTTGATACTGGCGGTTTAGTATTTAACGATGACACCGAATTTCTCCCTTTGATTCGTCAACAGGCATTAATGGCGCTTTCAGAAGCCTGTGCAGCTATTTTTGTGGTCGATGGACAGACGGGTCCAATGCCAGCAGATCAAGAAATCGCTGATTGGTTACGTCAGCAAAAAGTACCAATTTTACTGGCTGTCAACAAATGTGAGTCACCAGAACAAGGTTTGATGCAAGCTAGTGAATTTTGGGAACTGGGTTTAGGTGAACCTTTCCCGATTTCCGCAATTCATGGTAGCGGTACAGGTGAAATTCTGGATGAGTTAATTACCCACGTTCCCGATGTAAAGGATTTACCAGAAGATAATGTGATTAAAGTCGCCATTATCGGTCGTCCGAATGTGGGTAAATCCAGTTTATTAAATGCTTTTGTTGGGGAAGAACGAGCGATCGTTAGTCCTATTTCTGGTACAACTCGTGATACAATTGATACCGAAATTGAACGGAATGGGCAAACCTACCGCTTAATTGATACTGCCGGTATTCGTAAAAAGAAACACATCGAATACGGTACAGAATTTTTTAGCATTAACCGCGCTTTTAAAGCCATTCGTCGCGCTGATGTGGTTTTACTAGTGATAGATGCTGAAGATGGAGCGACTGAACAAGACCAAAAATTAGCAGGTCGCATTATTGAAGAAGGTCGTGCTTGCATTATTGTGGTTAATAAATGGGATGCAGTGGAAAAAGACTCTTACACCATCTATGATTATGAAAAGAGTCTCGAATCCCGCTTGCATTTTACTGAATGGGCAGATATAATTTTTGTCAGTGCGGTGACAGGACAACGGGTAGAAAAGATTTTAGAATTGGTGAATAAGGCGGCAGAAGCACACAAACGTCGTGTCAGCACTTCCGTAGTTAATGAAGTTCTTACAGACGCTGTTAGCTGGCATTCTCCACCGACAACACGGGGCGGTCGTCAAGGTAAGATATATTATGGTACGCAAGTAAGTACCCAACCACCAACTTTTGCTTTGTTTGTCAACGATGCACAACGGTTTAATGATAATTATCGCCGTTACATTGAAAGACAGTTCCGCAAACAATTAGGATTTGATGGTACTCCGATTCGTTTATTTTGGCGGAGTAAGAAAGTGCGAGAAATGGAACTTGGTAGTGTCAACCGAGCAACTCGCGTAAAATAGTAGTCACTGTTCAGTTGTCTATCTGTTATTTATGTTGACAACTGACAACTGACAACTGACAACTAATTACAAATGGATTTACTGCGATCGCTCCCACTAGGTTTATACTTAGAACAACCGCAAACTTGGCTACATAAACTCGATCCGCGAGTCAAGTTAATTTGGTTGTTAAGCTTTCTTACCAGCTATGTTGTTGCTAACAACTATTGGCGCGTCTTGCTGGTGATATTGTTGATTATTTTTACCCTATTTGCCAAAATTCCCCTGAGAGTATGGCGGCAACAAATGGGCTGGTTATTGGTGCTATCATTCATGGTATTGGCGCTTGGTGCTATCAGTCCGGATGGATTAGGTATAAGTTATCAATCACGGCTACCAGTTAATCGACAAGTATCAACTCAACCAGCAACTGCTGAGAATATTCAAGAAAATTCAAACAAAGTAAATAGCAATCAAGAATATAAATATATTCTATTTAATAAAGGCCCAGTGAAAGTAAATCGCCGTTCTTTGGATTTAGCAATTAGTCTGAGTACAATAGTATTTACTTTAATTTACAGCACTAATTTATATCTGTTGACAACCGCACCAGAAGAAATAACTTCTGGGATGGAAAGCTTAATGCAGCCGCTACGAAGGTTTAAAATACCAGTTACAGAAATCACCCTGACGCTAACATTATCTTTGCGATTTATTCCTTTAGTTTTAGAAGAAATCCAAAACCTGATTCGTTCTGTAATGACTAGAGCAATTAATTGGAAAAAGCTAGGATTAAAAGGTGGTGCGAAAGTTTGGTTAATTGTAATTGAGAGATTGTTAGAAAATCTGCTCTTACGTGCGGAACAAATGGCAAATGCAATGATGGTAAGGGGTTTTACTAGTCCTAATGAACATCGAGTAAAATGGCAAGAGTTAAAGTTAGGAACAGGTGATTGGGTAGCAATTTTGATTTTAATTGTATTTTGGAGTTTAAGAATAACTTTGGGTACGGAAGTATCTTGATATTGAAAGAAGTAGGTTGGGTTAAGAAAACCCAACTCAAACATCATTATTGATTATTATCCTGTTGAATCCTTAAATCCTGTATAGCAGAAGTCAGGAGTCAGGAGTAAAACCCTTTTGTAGTAAGAGTTTCAGGGAGCATCCCAAATGTGTAAGTTTATTTTTCGTTTGAGTTCAAGACTTGAAATAAACGAACCACGAAGGACACGAAGGACACGAAGGGAAGAGGGAAGAAGAGAGTTTTTGGTGTTGCTGCGGTTATTTTTTCAAAATTGGGATGCTCCCGAGTTTCATGATTAATTGATGTCCTAACTACTCTGTCTACGGCTACATATCCTAATAGATAAATTAAATCTCAAATTAAATATCAGGTTCTACACCTAACGCACGCAGTTGTTCTATCAATCTTTCTTTTTGTCGTCTTTCCTGTTCCATTGGAGTCAAAACCCAATTACCAGAAGCATCATACCAGCGTAACCAAGGTTGTTGAATATTATTATAAGTTCCTTCCCAAACTCCCAAACCTAATTCTATTTCCGGTATCCAAAAACGACAATTTGATGATGATAAATTTATCTCCGCATAACGACCGCCATCTAATTTAAACATTCTAACTTCATATTTATAACGGTCAAAAATAGCGTAATAGGGAATTCTTAGAATCTGTTCATAAACTTCCCACTTGGTTGGTGGTTTTTCTACATCACGCAAAGTTTGTCCTAAATCTTCTTTTTCTGTTCCTGGTGAAAGTAATTCAACTATAATAAAAGGAGTAATTCCCTCTTGCCAAATTACATAACTCAGCCGTAAATCACCATTCTTATAAAGAGGAGAAACACCCACACAAACAAACCAATCTGGTCTTTTATACCATGTTGTGTGATTGGGATCATAATATAAATTCATATCACTAGCAGTAAAGATTTTGTCGCTAGGATAGGTAGGAGAACGAAAAGTCTCATCTAGTAACCGGGGTTGTAATAAATGAAATTGATCAGGCAAACCTTTTTCCTCTGGATCTTCACTTTTCAAATCATACATTGTTGGTAATACTTCTTGGGGAGAACGGGGTGGATCAGTTTGATACATAGGAGTAGTCTTGTTAAAAAAATTCTGCTCTTTAATATTTTACCAACTTCTCTAACTTTAATGTAAAAGCTGTCTCACCACTTGGCGTATCATCTAACAGCAAATCTCCTCCATGTGCGCGGGCGATTTCCCGTGATAAACTCAGTCCTAAACCACTACCTTCAATTTACCGATTCCGTGATGGATCTCCACGATGGAAACGCTCAAATATTCGTTGTTTATGTTCGGGAGAAATATCTTGAGAACTATTAGTAACAGTTAGATAAACTAAATTATTCTGAAATTGAGAATCTATTTTTATCCATCCAGATGGAATATTATACTTAATGGCGTTGCTAATCAAATTTTGGATAATTTGAATTAGTAAATCTTGATCTGCTTTTACCCATAAATCTGGAATAATATTTGTTTTTATTTCCAAATCTGGCGCAAGTATTTCTATATCTTCGACAATATCATCTAAAATTTTTGATAAGTTCACATCCACTAGATGTAACCGCATTTGTCCAGCATCAGCTAAAGATAATAACAGCAGTTTTCTGACTATAGAACTTAAACGTCGCACTTCATCAATGAGGTTACTTAAACTTTGCTGAAGTTCTGAACCGGGTGCAGCTTTGTGTAAAGCTAATTCTAATTCTCCTTGTAAAATGGCTAATGGTGTTTTCAATTCATGTGCTGCATCTGCACTAAATCTTGATGCTTGTTGAAAACTGCGTTCTAAACGTTCCATCATTTGATTGAAAACATTTATCAGTTCCAAAAATTCAATATCTGTTGTTCCCATAGGAATGCGCTGATTTAATCCTTTTGCTGTCACACCGCGAATGGTTGTAGTCACTTTTTGGATGGGTTGTAAAGCTGTTCCTGCTAACCACCAAGCTGCGATCGCCACTAAAATCAGTACAACGGGGACTGCAACTAGATAGTCATTGCGAATAGCGTCCATTTCCCGGTGAATTTCACTTAAACTAATAGCAATAATTAAGCGATGACGAGGAGATGTAATAACACCAATTCGCCACACTTCCTGATATGTTCGCCTTGTAGCAACTGGGGAAAGTTTAATTGGTGGTGGTAAAGGTGGTAATTGATTTTGATGGGGAAATGGTTGTGGTAGTCTAGGTGGTAATGGTGGTGGAAATGGTTGACAATTGAACTCTGACTGTGGTGAACATAGTTTGATAGAATCTAAATTAGATGGCCAATTATTTGATTGATATAAAGTTTCACCATTTCTATCTATGACTAATAAAGCAGTTGATTTATGTAAATTACTTTCAAATCTGGGTATACGAACAATATTTTGTAATAACTGACTTTTAATTTCTGAATCCAGCGCGTCAATTTTGGTTTTATAAATCAGCAACCACGAAGCAAAACCAAATCCTATCAAAGCAGTACCAGCAAGTGAAGCTGAAAGTAATGCAATGCGAAGACGAAAAGAACGAATTTGTAATTGATAACCCATGTAATTTATGTATGAAAAAAGATAAATAAAAATCTCTCTTTCCTGTCACCTGTCACCTGTCACCTATCACCTATTTCTCCGGTTTACGAAATGAATAACCAACACCACGCACACTATCAATCCAACTATCTCCAGCAATTTTTTCAACTTTTTTTCGTAATCTTTGCACACAAACATCAACTAAATTAGTATTAGGATTGAAGTCATAACCCCAAACGTGTTCTAAAATTTGCGTTCGAGTAAACACCCTCCCAGGAGAACGCATTAAATATTCTAATAAATTAAATTCACGAGTTGTTAATTCTACTAATTGATTATTACAAGTTACTTCACGGGTAATGCGATCAAGTGCAAGAGAACCTACACGGAGAATATTTTGACGTTCTCCAGAAATGCGACGAATTACTGCATGAATTCTCGCTATTAATTCTTCTACAAAAAACGGTTTAGATAAATAATCATCAGCACCTAAATTTAGTCCTTCTAGGCGATCATCTAGTTCATTGCGAGCAGTTAATAATATGACTGGTACATTACGTCCAGCACGACGCAAGCTTTTGAGGATTGCTAGTCCATCTTTTCCCGGTAGCATGATGTCCAAAACAAGAACATCATACTCATTTTCCATCGCTCGATAATAACCTTCATCACCGTTATCAACATAATCGACGACAAAACCCTGTTCTTTTAATCCCGCACAGACGAAGTTGGCAATTTTCGCTTCGTCTTCGATGTACAAAATGTGCATATCACAAACCACTTGAGATGCTGAGGACTTATAGAGAATTTAGGAAGATTTTTGACTAATAATTTCATCTCCCATTCTAATTCTCTGTTGTTTGAACCACAATTACAAAATAGTAATTTAACTGTATATTTATCTGTAATTTTGGGCTGCTGTAATAAGAAAATCAAGCAATTGAGGAGAAAAATTATGAATCCACGTAATTTGATTTTGATAGGTGCAGTATCACTTTTAATCCCTGTTAGTAGTGCAATTGCTGTCACTAAAACCCATTCAGCACCTATGATTGCTCAAGGATCACAAAATCAACCACCAGCTGGTGACGGAGATCCAGGGGATGGTTTTCCTCCCCCTCCTCCTGGTGGTGGTAGAGGTGAACGGGGTGGTAATGGAGAACCACCTTGGACTAAGGATATAAATCTTTCTAGTGAACAAAAAGAAAGAATTAAAAAACTGCATGAACAAGCTAAAAAAGATACTGAATCTTTACGTTCACAACTAATGGCAGCTGATCAAAAAATGCGATCGCTTTTTGCAAGTGACGCTTCCCCAGAACAGTTACGAAAACAGCATCAAACCATCCAAGGATTACGTCAAAAACTAGATAACAAACGTTTTGAAGTGATGTTAGCTGAACGACAAGTTTTAACAGCACAACAGCGTAGCCAATTAGGAAAATTACAGCAGCAACGTCAGGGGAGAAAACCACAATCACAACCGAGGTAGACGAAGTATAGATAATAATCCATGTAAAAAGTAGGTTAGGTAAAAGAATTAAACCCAGCATTATTATCAATCATAAAACTTGCTGTTGGGTTGGAATGTGATTAACCAAACCTACATTTTTACAAATTATTTATTCTGCTCTTATTCTACATTTACCCAAAAATCTGCGGTTCTGATGTTACCGTTGCGGTTAAATTGCATCCACATTTTATATGTTCCTGATTTGGGAAATTTGGTATGAAATTCGATTTTTCCATCGCTCGTATTTTTCATGGCGTGAGCGTGAATATAATCAGTTGTTGTCAGAGGAGATGAACTTTTGATAATTACTAAATGTCCTTTTTCTCCTAAGTAGGGTTGTAGGTCTTTAATTGGTTGTTTTTGACTGTCTGTTAAATCAAAGATTAAGCTTACTTCTTCACCCGCTTTGATTTTTTCTTGAGAAGCTTTAAAATTTACTTTGGTATCTGATACAGTTTTAGTCTTTTCATATTTAGATAAACTTTTGGGGAGAGGAACTGTACCAGGTATACTGATTTTTGTTAAAGACAAAGATTCTTTTTGTCCGGCGGGTTTATAATCACTGAAAAGTGTATAATCTCCTGCTTGGGGAAAGTTCGCACTCACTTCAAAGCGTCCATTTTCTTTATAGTCTGGGTGCAAATGGTCGAAATGTTCCAAGTCATTACTAACAACGATTAAGTGCATTATTTTCTCCTGGAAAACATCAAAATTATTGACTGGTTTTCCAGCAGAGTCTTGAATATCAATGACTAAGTTAATCGGTTGATTAGTGGTTAAGTTCTTAGGAGTAGTTAATTTGGCTTGGGTGGCTGTTTTTGGTTGTTCTTCATGGTGTTTGTGTTCCATTGAGTGACCATCGTGATTGTCACTCATGGGTTTTGTTTCTTGTTTTTCAGTTTTAGGAACGTTTTCATGATTAGAAATTTGTGCTTCACCTGATTTAACCGTAGATGAACAACCAGAAGACACTAATAAAGATGTAGCTGCGAAAATTCCTACCAAAATATGTTTCATACTTCTCTTATTCCCGATTAAAATCTAACGTTTCAATGAAAATCTACCGTTTACTTTTTAACCTTTAATGTCAGAAATTACAACTACCTGATATTTACCTACTGCTGTTTCCGGTAAAAGAACAGCATAATGTTTAGCTTCTTCATTATCGGTAAAATTTAATGTTTTTTGCTCGTCTTTGGGTGCGTTAACCCGTGTTGTTACCTTTGCATTAGGAACTACTTCATGTTGATCACTAGAAAGCAGATAAAAATCTAGGTGTGTACCTTTACTTTCTGGTTCAGTTACAAATTCTAAATGATATTTACCAACTTCGACAACCTGACCACCTTCACTAAGTTTACTGTGATTTGAATTTGGTATGTCTTCAGTTTTGAGTTTAGTTGTAACTACCGCTTCTATGCGGTTGTAAAATTTCCTTACCAGTACCACCTTCAAAAACCAACGGTGCTAAACCTAAAGTAGAAGTAAAAGCCAGCATTCAATCTCTCCAAAGAACCTTGAATCAAAACGGCTTTTAATGTGAATTATTTATTATTTAGATAACTTTTTGGCATAAAATATACCATAGCAATGATTATTCAAGTGAGGTACAAGCTGTAATAATTAAACGCAGATAGACGCAGATAAACGCAGATAAACGCAGATGATTTTGTAATTCACCAGACTAGGAAACTCTATATCACTTAAGTAGGAACATATATAAAATCATGTAACCAAATAGTCTTTTTTACAGTGTGATAAAATTGTTTATAAAGGTAATAACTTCTATTTTTAATCTGTCTTTTGATAGTGGATAAATATCAATAGCTAATTTTGCCAATTTATATCAGATTGTGTAACTTTTGGATAGTTCCTGTAGGGAGATGACTATCAAAAAGGATAGAATTAAATTAATTCTGGTGTGTCGAATAACTGCTTTCTATGGAGGTTTAGCGAAGTTGCTAAACCTTTTTTATTATCTATAAATTTATATAGACATATTAGGTTTTAAAATTTTGTATACTTCCTAAAGACTGATTAATTGATGCCATTTTTTAGCTAAATTATGCTAGTATATTCTACTTCTAGCCAAGGCTTGGTGTTGCACCAAGTCTTTATTTCTATATATAGCTGTGTAAGTATTCAGCAATCAGCCGTCAGCCTTAAGCAAGAGGTTGAAAAAACAAGATCATCAACTTCAGATAGAAGCCGGGGATCTTATTGCTCACTGATGATTTATAAATGCTATAGTTATTGGACTAATGAATAAAAGATGAACCCATATTTGTATACAGCATATAGGTAGATGAAGAGAAATATAAATAAATCTAAATTATTTAGATATGGTAAACACTTGGTATATATCTAGGCTTGGCTAAGAACCAAGCCTTTTTTGTTTCTAATGTCAAACTTACTGCTCAAATCCATAATTCTGGTAAACTATTACTCAAATCATCAATACAAAATTAACTTAATGATACTTTAGGTAGTAGAAGTATATTTCTCTTAAAAGTAATATTTAATTTATTAATGCCTGAAAAAAGTTTATTACCCTAGAGTATATCTAGGGTATTTTTTATCTAAGTATTGATTAGCCAGAATACTTCTCAAAACTTTCTTGGTAAGTATTCAGCCATCAGCCGTCAGCCGTCAGCTTTGAAGCCTGAAATACAAAGAATGAGAACCAATCAAGAGCGTTTAATAGCTTCCGTGGCGTAGCCATAGATGCGCCAAATTATATAACTACCCGCAAAGGATGCAAAGTACACAAAGAAAGAGCTAAAGAAATTTAGCGCAGACTCATCAAAAAACGGTATAACTTTCCTGAAACTAATGCTTATAAATCTTTGCTCGTGATGTTGTTAGCTGATTACTGATTACTGATAGCTCAATGCTTACCTTTCTTGTTTGTATTATTAGGCAACACCTTGTATTATATTTTAATAAAAGTGTGATTGAATAGCAGCTTTTAAAAAATTTGTACACACCTTATAGGAAGATGAACCACAAGAAAATAAGGTTTAAATTAACTATATATGGTAAACACCTGGTATATACTAAGGCTTGGACTCAATCCAAGCCTTTTTCATGCTTACAATATTACTTGTTTGTATTAATACAACAGCATAAAACTAGATTAAAAGTTTTGCACAAGTAATGCTATATCAGTTTTGAGGATATTTGGATACATCCTTTAGGAAGATGCTCTGTAAGCAAACTAGAATTAAATTAATTTAGTACGTTGTTAAGCACAGCAATTATAGAGGTTTGGTTCACTGCCAAACCTTTTTTTAATATTTATTTTACGGTCTATACTGCTACAATGCAGAGATAAACCAAGCAGATTTTCTCTGCTGATACAGATTCAGAATCTCAGCGATGAATAATCACAACCAAGACTACAACCCCAGTGGTATAGCTGAAATCAACGGTAATCTTCTAGGTTTACCTGATGATTACAACTCAGCAAACTTAATTATTTTTGCCGTACCCTGGGAAGTTACCGTTTCTTATGGTGCAGGAACAGCGAACGGTCCACAAAGAATTTTAGACGCTTCCTATCAAATAGATTTATTTGATTTTGATCATCCTGACGGTTGGAAACAGGGAATTTTCCTGGTAGAAATACCCAAAGATATTTTAGATAAAAATAATTATTATCGTCAAGAAGCAGCAAAAATTATCCAACGACAAGCGGAAGGTAAAGCACTAACAGAAACACCAGATTTAACACCTGTAATCACAGCAATTAATCAAGCTGGTGAACAAATAAATCAATGGCTGTTTACCCAAACTCTAGCAGCAATAAATCAGGGTAAAAAAGTGGCTGTAATTGGTGGAGATCACAGTTCACCTTTAGGTTATTTTCAAGCATTAGCCACCAAATATGAAAATTATGGCATTCTTCATATAGATGCACACGCTGATTTGAGAGACGCTTATGAGGGCTTTGAATTTTCCCATGCCTCTATCATGTTTAACGCCATAAAAATTCCGCAAATATCTAAATTAGTACAGGTAGCTATTAGAGATATTTGTCAAGATGAAATAGATATAATTAATGAATCTCATGATCGTATTACTGCTTATTATGACCCAGCGATTAAACAAAAATTATATTCAGGTATGACATGGATTGATATATGCCGAGAAATTATCAATCATTTACCAGAAAATGTTTATATCAGCTTTGATGTAGATGGATTAGATCCTAAACTCTGCCCCAATACCGGGACTCCAGTTCCTGGAGGATTAGAATTAGAGCAAACTTATTGTTTGTTTAGAGAATTAGTTAATAGCGGTAGAAAAATTATTGGCTTTGATGTTTGTGAAGTTGGAGATGCAGAATGGGATGGCAATGTAGGTGCAAGAATCGTTTATAAATTGGCGAATTTATTAGATTTATCCTATCGACATTGAATGAATCAATTGTCAATTATCAATTATCAATTATCAATTGTTAACCTATGCAGTTTGTTCTGGCTTTGTCTCCACTTTCTGTCCAATTTTCGGTTCAGTACCTGCCAAAAGACGCTCAATATTACTACGATGTCGAACAATCACATATAACCCACCAGCAATACTAAACAGAATATATGCTAACGGTTGTTGGAAAATTATCATGAATATAGAAACAGCAACAGCACCAGAAATAGAACTCAAAGAGACAATTTTGGAGATGGCAAAAACAACAGCAAATATTCCCAACGTTGCTAAACCAACTTGCCAATTCATTGCTAACAAAATACCCAAGCTAGTAGCAACAGACTTACCACCAGTAAAACCCAAAAATATAGATTTACTATGTCCCAAAATTGCCGCTAAACCCACTAAGGTAACTAACCAAGGTTGCCATAATTGCAAATCTAGGGTTGTAGGGATGAGATTCTGACTAGGAGCAAAATTGAACAAAGTATAAATGAGAATAATTGCGAAAACTCCCTTCAAGCAATCAATCAATAATACAAAAGCCCCAGGAACTTTGCCCAAAGTTCTCAATACATTTGTTGCCCCAGTCGAACCAGAACCAACTTCCCGAATATCAATACCCTTTAACAACTTTCCCGCAATATACCCAGTGGGAAAAGAACCCACTAGGTAAGCTAATACAACAACAGCCCCACACAAAGTTAACCAAATAGCCATAATTTTAGAAGTTCAGGAGTTCAGGATTAGAATTGTCTCATATAGTGAGCATATATGCTAACAAGAGAAGGAGTCAGGAGTCAGGATTTAGGAAGTTGTTAATTTGGAATTTTTACATATTCACTATTCCCTGTTCCCTGTTCCCTTTAATTAATTAAAATTCATCATCAAAATCTCTGTCGCGCATCATTTTTGGATCAGGAGCAAAAGCTAACCACAAAGGAAATTGTAATAATCCTAAACTAATTTGCTCCTCCGAGTCATCAATTATAATTAAAGGCATTTGGTTGGCTTTAACTAATCTGTCTGCTTTTTGTCCTAACGCTGTAGCGGATTCAAATAAAACCACTCCTCTGTCGGGTCCAAAATCTGGGCGGCCAATTCCCAGACAATCTTGTAAACCGCGTCGCCATTCACCTAAACGTTCTGGACTATTAGCTAAAATCAAAGTCCGCACGCGATCGCCATACAATTTATTTAAAATCGAAATCGCCGCCGAAGCAATCAAAATATTCTGCAAGCGGCTACCCATCGTCCGCAGCGCACCCCGTCCTCCCAAGGTAAAAAACCAATTAGAGACTCTTTCTGCATGAACGGGTTCAAAGGTACGGCGTAACTGCCAAGCAGGGCCATAATAATCGGGCTGGTTACGATATTGGTCAATTAAACGACGAATTTGTTTTGTCGTATCTTGAAACTGTTGTTGGGCAAATTGCAGCGTTGTCGGTTCTTTTTCAACAGGTTTGGCTTCTTTAACTGCTGGTTTTTCTCGTTCCTTAACAGTTGCTGGTACAAGTTGCAACTGCTCTGCTGCTGCTGCTAAATCCTGTAAGCTACCTGTGAGATAGTCTTTAAAACCCTGTACCCGAATTGCCAAATCTTGAGATGTTCCCGCAAAAGTAGTTCGCATTTCGTTTTTAATGCGTTCTTGTCTGCGTTCCAGTTGTTCTACAGAAATTTGCAGGGTTTGTTTCCGTTGTTCCAACTGCGCTAGAGACTCTTGCACCATTTTCGAGAGTGCAGTTTGCGTTTCACTCACTTGTCCCTGAAGAGTTTTGTAAGTCGTTTGCAGTTGAGATATTTCTGCTTTTAGTGCAGCTTCTGTTTCTTGCAACTGGGCTACTCGTTGCGCCGCTTGTGCATATAGTGAATTAAGTTCTGATTCTGACTCCAGCGCCTCAGTTTGTACTTCACTAAACTCCTGTGCTGATACTATTTCCTGTTTTTCCACTTCTGTAGGGATGATAGCTGACTCAACAACAGTATCTTCTAGCAATTCATCTAATGGTGGTACTGCTTCTGTTTCTAATCCTGAATCAGTAGACAGACTTGTAGAACTTTGTTCTGGCGTTTCTTCCCACCATTCATCAATCGGTTTTGGAGTTTGAGATTCCTCTGGGTTCATAAACAATACTGTAATTCCTATAACGCTAATAAATCGAAGGCACTCAGCACTAAATACGGGGACAACGCTGTTCTAAGCAAGATTTTAAGGTTTTAGGGTCAAATAAAATTGGTAAAAAGTGAATGCTGTTGATTTCCTTAAAATAAAACAAGATGGGAACACTATCCCAAAAAATCCGCCAGTTTTGCCATTCTTGGTAGGGAAAACGCCGAATTAGCTTTTCACCACGATAAAGATCAAAGTCAGTAGCTGTGAATTGAAACCGCAGTGTCACAGCTTGGAACATCAGAAATAATCCCAGCACTGCGAAAAATCCTCCTATCCAGGGTTGCACTAACAACAGTGGAATTGAACCAAGCACCAAGACAACAGGGATATTGTAACTCGGCTTGAGTTCCACCGTTACGGTGGCGTTAGGTGTTAATGAACTGTTCATATCGTGTTTTTTAAAGGTAAAAGAAATTAGTCATTGGGCATGGGGCATTGGGCATTGGGCATTGGGCATAGATAAAAGGCAAGAGTTCTTAATTTTGACTTTTGAATGCATGACTTTTGACTTGATTTTTCCGCCTACACCCTACACCCTACACCCTACACCCTACACCCTACACCCTTTCTCCTTCACAGCCCCGAACTTAATCCACTTCCAGTCCCCTGAAACATTAGCCAAGAAAGGAAAAAGTTGCTAATGAAGATTATTAGCAAGGCGGTGACAACAGCGGTTGTGGTTGATTGTCCCACACCTTTTGCTCCTCCTGTGGTTGTTAAGCCCCAACTGCAACCAATTATGGCAATTAAAACGCCAAAGCAACCGGCTTTAATCATGGCGCTACAAATATCCCAGATGTCTAGAAAGTTACGGGCTGAATCTAAAAATACTGTGTCTGAGAGGTTGTAGATGTTGGTGGCAATGATTAATCCCCCAAACATACCAGTCACTAAAGACAGAAGGGTTAATATAGGTAGCATCAATAAACAAGCCAGGATGCGGGGAATAACTAGGTAATCAATAGGGTCAGTTTTGAGCATGAACAGGGCATCAATCTGCTCTGTGACTCGCATTGTACCAATTTCCGCAGCAAAGGCAGAGCCAACCCGTCCTGCTAAAATTACTGCTGTTAACACAGGTGAAAGTTCTCTTGTCAAGGCTACTGCTAGTACACCCCCAACCAGGTTTCCTGCACCAAAGTTGATAAACTCCCGCGCTACTTGAATAGTAAATACTGCCCCCACAAAAACAGCTGTGAGTAGGGCAATAAACAGGGAGTCTGGGCCAACTGCGGCTAATTGTTCTAAGGTGTTACGTCGATGGATTTTGCCTTTCATCAGATGAACTATTACTTGTCCACCCAAAAAAATCGCTGCCAGCAGTCGCTGACTCCATGCACCTAAACTGGATTTAGATATAGTCTGGCTCAATGTTTTTTAGCTAACTCGGTAACTGCTTTAAGAATAGCGAAAGTCATTGGCCATTTGTCATCTCTTTTTTGGACGAGTCTTAGGGACTTCCAGAAATTAAATTATTCAATGAGTGAGAACCAAGATGAGTATGAGATTCTTCCTCCCCAGCGCCCCCTGCTTCCCCTGCTGACCCAAACGATGGAATATTTTTTTAGTTGGAAGTCCCTTAGCTGATGGCTGATTACTTGTTGGTCAAACGTTAACTTAGTTTAAAGAATCTCTCATAAAGTTAAGCTTAATTTTAAGCGCAATTAATTACATATAAGTGAAATTTTTTAGCCAAAATCTTGATTTATCAAGGGTTTCCAGGTCTGGAAGTGAGTTAAATAGAAACAGCATTTGCAGTAACTATTAACTGCTTCTTTTAATGAAAACTTAAGATTTTTGACATATTCACTGTTGAGGAGCGATCGCCAGTATTGTAGAAATGGACGTGCAAATGTTTTGTTATCGTCTACATTACTCTCGGAGCTTGCCTGCTAATGAGTATCTTTACTAATTTTCTCCGCTCCCTTCTCCTAACTACCGTTTTCAGTTTTATCGCTCCTATCTTTTTTGTGGGCGGTACATTGGTGTTTTTGTGCCTTTCCGGCTATGTTCCTGGCTTACAAGGCTGGACGGAAGATATTCCTACTCAGATTTTGCATTTTCTGGCTACCTTTGGTACTGGTAGTCCTATGAATGGACTATTGATTATTAGTCTGACCTGTGGTTTTGTGGGTGGTTTATTTGATATCTATGCTTATTATCGTTACCAAATTCTTCGCATAGATTCCTAAGCAAGTGATAACGAGTGATTACGCTTTCTCTATAGGTGATAATAGGTTACAGTTCAATTTATCTACCTAAAAACAAACTATAGTTGCTGTTTCTAACTCAGATTCAGAGTTTGATATGGCTAAATATTATGCTGCAAAAACTGTGTTAGTCACTAGTTACTAAAGACTAAAGTCTATGCTTATACTCAAATTTGTATTTCCTAACTCCACAATCCCGGATTGTGGTGATTAAATTTTGCTTGCCTGCAATTTTTAATGTCTTGGAGAAAGATGAGAATTTATAATTCATACTCCTTCATGAAGAAATATAGCAAATAGAACTATATACAAAATCTAAAAATTTCCTTAAGATTTAAAGAAACCCATATTTGCTCACTCTTTTTCACAAACAGAAGAGCAGGAAGCAAAGGGGAAAATTTTCTCCTCTGCACCCTGCCCCCGTCCCCCCTGCTTCTTCTGTCACCTGTCACCTGTCACCTGTCACCTGTCACCTGTCACCTGCTATATATTAAATTTATTAATAAGTGATTGCATAACTCATGGTTTGGCCTTTTAAACCCAAGTTTCGTAAACAAATTGCGCGGATTGAAATTACTGGTGCGATCGCTGGCGCTACCCGCAAGCGAGTCTTAGAAGCCCTAAAAACTGTAGAAGAGAAGAAATTTCCGGCTTTACTGCTACGTATTGATAGTCCTGGCGGTACAGTAGGAGACTCACAGGAAATCTACAGCGCCCTCAAGCGGTTAGGCAAAAAAACGAAAATCGTGGCTAGTTTTGGCAATATATCGGCTTCTGGCGGTGTTTACATCGGGATGGGAGCCGAACACATTATGGCTAACCCAGGAACAATCACAGGTAGCATAGGCGTGATTTTGCGCGGAAATAACTTGGAACGCCTGTTAGAAAAAGTCGGTGTTTCCTTTAAAGTGATTAAGTCTGGCCCTTACAAAGATATTTTGTCTTTTGATAGAGAATTGACTCCAGCAGAAGAAAACATCCTGCAACAGTTAATAGATGTCAGCTATCAGCAATTTGTACAAACGGTAGCCGAAGCGCGTTCTCTGGCTGTAGAAACAGTCAAAGGCTTTGCTGATGGACGAATTTTCACCGGAGAGCAAGCTTTAGAGTTGGGAGTGGTAGACCGTTTAGGAACAGAAGAAGATGCACGCCGCTGGACAGCGGAATTAGTCGGACTTGATCCGGAAAAAACTCCTTGCTATACGCTAGAAGAACGGAAACCTTTGTTAAGTCGAGTTTTACCAGGGAGTCGTCAGGTAAAATCAGGAATTGGGGCTGGAATTGATTGGCTGGAATTTGAAATGTCTACAAGTGGTTTACCCTTGTGGTTATATAGACCTTAGAGAGTCAGTGGTCAGTGATGGTAAAGTGCTGAGTACCGAGTACCGAGTACTGAGTACCAAGTTCTGAGTATAAATCCAGTTGTTACAAGGGTTTAAACAATCAAAACTGACTAATGACTAATGACTAATGACAACTGATAACTGACTAATTAAGGAGGATTTTGCGCGTGGAGTGGCAAATGCGAGCGATTCGTGGTGCAACAACTGTTGCAGAAAATAGCGTGGAAGCAGTTCGAGAAGCAGTAACAGAATTATTAGACGAACTCGAACAAAGAAATAAGATTCAACCTGAAGATATGATTAGCGTCACTTTTTCCGTCACACGAGACATAGACGCTATTTTCCCCGCCGCGATCGCTCGCAGTCGTCCCTTATGGGATAGTGTAGCTATGTTGGATGTTCAGCAAATGCACGTTGAAGGTAGTCTACAACGCTGCATCCGCTTTTTAATTCACGCCTATTTACCAACTTCTGCAACTATTCACCACATTTATTTGCGTCAAGCGGCTAAACTTCGTCCAGATTGGAGTTTACCCCAAACGTTACAAACTTCACAGCCTGTAATTAAAACAAAAGTTTAAAATCAGCAGGTCAATATATGTAAAAATTAGCGCCAAATGACTTATTACAGTGGTGATGCGGCTACTCAACCTGCTGCTTTTGGTGGGACTATTTTCACTCATCGGGGTACTGGCGTTTGTGTAAAATTAGAGGATTTTTTAAATATTCTCTCCAAGAGTGCAGAGCCGCTGGTCATCGTCACCAGTGAGGGTTATTTTACGAAAATATATAAGTATGTGACGGCGTATAAGGGTTTTGTATTTTTCACAGAATCCTTAGATAAATTGGATTTTGGTAGCAATATTGAGGTGATTTACGCCCAAAGCATAGGGACGGAAATTTGATTAAATAAAATTTGCATCTTGCCACTTTCCTGATCTAGACCATAATTTGTCAAAGGTTTCATTTTCAGCCGCAGCTAGGCAAGGTGGCATGATAAAATCTTTAATTTCGTTAATTAATTCACCAAATGAATTTGGTGTATCTACTATTTTTAATTTATTTTTAAAAGCTTGCCACTGCTTTTGCTTATCTGAATCATTAACAAACACTTCAGTTTTGGATAGATGCTGCGGTATTAACAGGCTTTTTCGATGTCATGTGAGTGATTCTAAATAAGGACGCATTACATTATGTACTCGGCAAATTTTGGCATAATGCCATATTTCATCTATTGAGCATTTTTTCTCTCGCCAACATTCACGCAATGCTTCCAACGCAACATCAAGACCGATTTTATTGCGAAATTTAAAACAATCAGCAACTGTTTTAGGCAAAGAATATATACTAACTGACACGCCTTCTATGATATGTTCTTCAATACCTTCTTCTAGGGATTTACCTGACATATAAACAATTCTAATCGGTAGAAGATTATCTTTAGGAGGACGAGATTTTTGAGGAATTGCCAGCCAAACTTCAAAAGGTGTTTGCGTGGTTAGTTGATAGAAACTGAGTGCAGATAGAAGACAAACTACTCCGTTAGGAACTCTTTTTGCAGTTTCAGCTAGGGTGTGATTGGCTGTAATTTCTGCATCTGTAAAAGTGTAAACTCCACGAGCAGAACGTACAAGTATTCCTTGGTTTTCTAAACGTTTCAAATATTCTCTGTGAACACCTTTGGCTGCGATTTCTTTTGCTCTAATTACACCTGTTTGAGAAGCGTAACTCAGTATTTTCTCTACTTTCGACATAATTACATCGGTTTACTTATCTGTCATGCAATTTTACTTTTGTGATGAATTGCAGTTATTAGTTATTAAGTACCTACATTTTATCACAAATCTTTGTCAAATTTTCCGGTTTATCGAAAAATCTGAGTCGAAAACCCCGTCCTTCCAGGAAGGCTTAACAGTTAATATGGTATGTAAAATATAGAAAAGCCTTTATAAACGTTTATATCCACCAACCGAGCCAGAAAATCTCTTGCGCCGGAAAATGGCTTGTGTGATATGGGTAGGATATCAACACTAAAAACTGTTACAGTCTATAACGCGATCGCAATATAAGTTAGGTTACGGTGTTAGTATGCCCTAAAAACGTTGAGAGAAAACCTTAACCTTATGGCAACTCTAACTGGACAAACCCCCCTATTTGGTGGTAGCACTGGCGGTCTACTCAAGAAAGCAGAAGTAGAAGAAAAGTACGCTATCACATGGACTAGCCCCAAAGAACAAGTTTTTGAAATGCCCACCGGTGGCGCTGCTACAATGCTGAAGGGCGAAAACTTGTTGTACTTGGCTCGCAAGGAGTATGGCATTGCTTTAGGCGCTCAACTCCGCAAATTCAAAATCACAGACTACAAAGTTTACCGGATTCTCCCCAGCGGTGAAACTTCCTTCATTCACCCTGCTGATGGTGTGTTCCCTGAAAAGGTAAATGCTGGTCGTGAAAAAGTCCGCCACGTACCCCGCAGAATTGGTCAAAACCCCAGTCCTGCACAAATTAAGTTCAGTGGTAAAGCTACTCACGATGCCTAATGTTTAGGTAATTGGTAATGGGTAATTGGTGAGTCAGCGCGGTCTTGGGGGTTTCCCTCATGAGCGACTGACGAACCCGAAGGGTAATGGGAAGAACCTTTGCTAATTACCCATTACTCACGTCTATAAATCCTGTATTATAAAATTTCTTTATTCTTAATACCTGCATTCTGATAGCATAACTTGGCGATCGCCATACTCATAAACTTTTATTTTCTTCTTACTGTCACCTGTCACCTGTCACCTGTCACCTCTTCATTTATGATTTTCCCCGATTTACACCAATTTACAGAACTAGCTCAACAAGGTAATTTCGTCCCTGTCTATCAAGAATGGGTTGCTGATTTAGATACTCCCGTTTCTGCTTGGTACAAGGTGTGTGCAGGTCAACCTTATAGCTTTTTGCTGGAGTCGGTGGAAGGTGGAGAAAAGGTAGGTCGTTATAGTTTACTCGGTTGTGATCCGCTGTGGATTTTGGAAGCGCGGGGGGACAAAACCACCCAAACACACCGCAATGGTTCACAGGAAGTTTTCACAGGTGATCCTTTTACGGTTTTAGCTGACTGTTTAGCACCTTATCACCCAGTGAAAATACCACAATTACCTTCAGGAATTGGCGGTTTATTTGGGTTTTGGGGTTATGAATTAATTAACTGGATTGAACCGCGTGTACCAATTCATCCTCAAGATGAGCGTAACATCCCTGATGGATTATGGATGCAGGTAGATCAGTTGTTAATTTTTGACCAGGTGAAGCGGAAAATTTGGGCGATCGCCTACGCTGATTTAAGGAACACAGATAACTTAGAAGCAGCATATCAAAAGGCGAGCGATCGCATTCAGGAAATGGTAAGTAAATTATCCTTACCTCTATCACCCCAAAATACCCAACTCCCTTGGACTTCTCCCCAAAATAAACCCAAAGCGGGAATAGAAGAATACAGCAGCAATTTTACTAAAAAAGACTTTTGCGCCAGCGTAGAAAAAGCCAAGGAATATATTAAAGCCGGCGATATTTTTCAAGTTGTAATTTCTCAAAGATTATCTACAAAATATCAGGGAGATCCTTTCGCTTTATATCGTTCTCTACGCCAAATTAACCCTTCACCTTACATGGCGTATTTTAACTTCCAAGACTGGCAAATTATCGGTTCTAGTCCTGAAGTTATGGTCAAAGCAGAACGAGACGAAGAAGGGGGAATAATCGCCACTGTTCGACCAATTGCCGGCACAAGACCCAGAGGAAAAACAACTAAAGAAGACGAAGCTTTTGCAGCAGATTTACTACAAGATCCTAAAGAAGTTGCAGAACATATCATGTTAGTTGATTTAGGACGCAACGATTTAGGCAGAGTATGTGAAAATGGCACTGTTAAAGTTGATGAATTAATGATAGTTGAACGCTATTCTCATGTGATGCACATTGTTAGTAATGTGGTAGGGAAATTAGCCAAAAACAAGACAGCATGGGATTTATTAAAAGCTTGTTTTCCAGCGGGTACAGTTAGTGGTGCGCCAAAAATCCGCGCAATGGAAATTATCAACGAGTTAGAACCAACTCGCAGAGGTGTATATTCTGGAGTATATGGATATTATGATTTTGAAGGACAATTAAATAGTGCGATCGCTATTAGAACAATGGTATTAAATAATAATACTGTTACCGTCCAAGCCGGTGCAGGTTTAGTAGCAGATTCAGAACCAGAAAAGGAATATGAAGAAACCCTCAATAAAGCTAGAGGTTTGTTAGAAGCAATTAGATGTTTGCGATGAATCTTACTTGCTACTAAAAGGTAAAATAAAAATTAATCATGGAGCTAAACTATGATACCAGCTATTAGTAGACCTTCAACTTTACTTGGTCGAATTAAAGTTGAAAAAGTAGATAAATTCAATTTATTTAAATTTACTGATGAACTCCAGAAGCGAATGGAGGAACTTTTGGAGAGAAAAAAAGCTGATTTGCTAACTTCAGAGGAAGTTATAGAATTAGAAGCTATTGGAGAGTTAGACAGAATTTTCACTCACATTAATGCGATGTTAGTAGCTCAAGTATGACTATTGATGATATTACCAGGGAATTAGTGCGTAACCGGGCAAAATATTTGTGTGAGTATTGTCATTCTCCTGAGCGCATTTCTACAACTCGATTCACTTTAGATCATGTAATACCTAAATCTTTGGGTGGTGCTGATGATATTAATAATCTAGCTTTAGCTTGTCGTCGGTGCAATGAACGCCGCTATAATTTTTTAGCAGGAATTGACCCAGAAACACAAGCCATTACCCCTTTATTTAATCCTCGTCAACAAAAATGGTCAGATCATTTTATCTGGAGTGCTGACGGTAAGACTATTTTAGGAACAACTCCTACAGGTAGAGCTACTTGTAAGCGACTTGATGTTAATGATGAGCGATATACAGAAGATGATTCTATCCGTAGTGCGCGAGGTTTTTGGGTAAAAGCTGGGTTACATCCACCTGATGAAGATCCTTGTCAGGTGTTATAATCCCAAAGATGGTTTTTATTTCCGAATAATTAACAAAAATATGAAAGAAAGAAGTATGTTTCATGTCATGAATTTCTTGTAAAATAATATAAATCTCTGTTTAGGTAAAATTTTAGGATTTGGGTGGGGTGAAATTTGATTTCAAATAAACAACACGAATTATTAGAAAGTTTTGTTGACAGTCAAGATTTAAAAAAGCTAAAAACAAAACTAGCTGAGTTCAATATTTTTGAGGTTATTGGTGTAGTTAGAAAAGAAAAGGTACATTCAAATCTTTTAGCATTTCTTTTAGATCCATCTCAAAATCATAGACTTGGTGATATTTTTCTCAAGCTATTTCTGAAGCGAGTGCTTTTAGAAACGGATAACCCTACAGATGCAATTAATCATGCTGATATAGATATAGCTGATTTGACAGATGCAGAAGTTAGTCGTGAGAAGCACTATATTGATATTCTCATCCATTCACCACAAAATAAATTAGTATGTGTTATAGAAAATAAAATTCGTTCAGGAGAACGTCCAAATCAACTGAAAAAATACGAAGAAACTATTAACAGACACTATAAGGATTGTCAAGCAATTTTTATTTATTTAAATCCCGAAGGAAGTTCACCATCTGAAACAAATTGGAGAACTTATGACTACTATAAAGTGGTTGAAATAATTGATAGTATTTGTATCAGTTATAAATCTATTCTTGAACGAGATCTTTATACATTAATGACACATTATTCTACATTAATTAGGAGACGTATTGTGAGTGATTCAGAAATTGCAAAACTCTGCCGCGAAATTTATTTTAAGCATAAGCAAGCTCTTGATTTAATTATTGAGCATCGTCCAAAATTACAATCAAAATTACAATCAGAAATAGATGTAGAAATTAAGAAATTACTAAATCCACTTATTAAATCTAACAAAATATTTGCAGATTTTTGGAACAATGGATACACAAGTTTTGGAGCTAAACCCTGGGAAAATGAAAATAAATTAGGAAGTCGAACACTGATTTATTTTCAATTTGAAAATCTTATTGGTTCTCTTAAAATGAGAGTGCAAATCGGAGACCGTGACTATAAAGAAAACCGTAAAGAAATCCCTAAAAAATCCGTCCGAAAATATTTGAATTATTACAAAACCAAGACTATTCAAAATTTCTCGACCTAACAACTATAGAGCTAGAGAAAGATCAAATTACTCTTTATGAGAAACCAATTTTAACCGAGATTGATTATGAGGATGGTGATATTGAAAATATAATCAAAAAAATTCTGAATTTTTGGGAGGATTTTAGTAAAAATGATTTTGTGGATATAACGCAGATGATCAGTGAAAAGATAGAGATGATTTTGAAGGATAATTGAATAGTGCGATAGTTATCATATCAGCAACGCCGAATCTCAGCAGGAGAATAGAAATATGAGTATTGTTATCACCGATGAAGTTTTGCAGACAATTCAAATGTCTGAGAAAGAATTAGTTCAAGAAATAGCAATTTTGCTCTTTGTACAGGAACGGTTTACTTTAGGACAAGCGAGTCATTTTGTAGGAATGAATCAACTTGAATTTCAACGATTACTTGCTAGTCGAAAAATTCCCATTCACTATGATATTGCTGAATTTAGGGAAGATGTAAAAAGTTTGAAAGCTAATAATTGGCGATGATTATTATTAGCAATACATCACCTATAAGTAACCTCGCTGCGATTGGACAATTAACTTTGTTGCAACAACTTTATGGTAAGGTCATTATTCCACAAGCAGTCTATCAGGAAATTCTTGCTTGTGGTAGTACAGATCCAGGTACATTAGCACTTCAAACTCTTGATTGGATTGAAGTTATACCAGTTACAAATATTATCCTAGTTCAGACTCTACAAACAATTTTAGATCCAGGTGAAGCAGAAGCGATTTCTCTTGCTGTTGAGTTAAATGCTGATAGACTGATTATTGATGAGCGAAAAGGTAGAAATGAAGCAATAAAGTCCGGTTTACAGGTTACTGGACTCTTAGGTATTGTACTAGCAGCTAGACAACAAGGGTTTATTCCACTGGTAAAACCGATATTAGATGATTTGATTGCTAATGGCTTCTGGATTCGTGAACAGTTGTATGCAGAAGTTTTATTAGTTGCAGGAGAATAGCAAACGTTAGCCCCCCTTTTTAAGGGGGGTTGGGGGGAGGTAAATCCTTACATTATATAAGCCTTCATCCCATGCAAAAACAAACCTAAACCCCAACCCAAAAGGGGAAAAATTGCCCAAAAATATCCAGGACTTGTAAACAAATTCAGCAAAATCAAAAACCCATTAACCGCAATAAAAGTAATCAAATGTACTTGGAACTCTTTGCGTTTGTGACTATTAGACATCTGATCTTTTTTCACTTCTACTTCTTTTGTTAACCACTCTTTTTCCGCAGCAATGAGAGATTCTGAAGAAACACCTAATTCTGATGCAATTTCTATAATCTGTTCCCGCGTGAATTCTCCCTGTTGCTTACGTCTAAAAGCAACTTCGAGAATTTGTTGCATTTCTTCTGAATTGTAAGTCATTATCAATACCTAAAATGGTAAAATATACTTTTGACATTTACATTTGAAGCGGTAGAAATACAACCTTAAAAAATATATTGTTACCCACATTTTATAGCTGAAAAAATAATAGATGTAGTATTTAAAAAGACAAATTTAGTCAGAAATTCAGAAATCTTGTTTTATAAAATCCATCCTAAACGTTTAGAAATATCTGTAACATTAATCACAGATGTAACTAATTTATAACAAAATTCTGACTCTGTTTGCAATGAAGGTTGAAAAGGTTCACTTAAACTAATTGTTAATCTAAATTTATCAGGTTCAAAATTTACTAAATCCAATTTTTTGATCACATCTTTACAGGAATAAATTCCCTCTTCTAAAGAATTCATTTTCTCTATCCAAACCGGATCAGTAATTGGTAAATCATAAAAATTACCACACAAAGAAAAAAGACATCTAAAAGTTTTTTTGTTGTGAGAATTATATTTAATTTCCCATTCTAATTGTTCTGGATTTATCATAGTCAAGGAAGATTTAAGAGGTGTTATTTCTAAATCTTCATAACGAATTAATTTATCAAAATTACCTAATAATTTAGGTTCAGAAGAATTTATTTGAATTTCTGGTTTAATTAATTTCCTTACTTGTTCTAAACTAGCTTTTCCTAAAATCTGCCATTTATAACTATAATGAATTAAATAATTTTCTGGATGATGACATTGTGGTTCATGTCTAATCAAAGGAATTCTAATAATATCAAATAATTCCGGTTCTCTACCATCTCTAGTTGTGTAATGTTCTGGATATAAAGTACCATCTCTTTTATTAGAAATTGGCCGCAACCACCCAGAACCATCGGTTTTTATCCCAGCAATACAAATTCCACCATGTTTAGTAGATTTCGCAAGACAGATAATATCAAAACTCAACATTCTTTAGTCTCATTAGCACCCTAACTACCTAAGTAATAGTAGAATAAGACAAATTTATATGTGAACAGTAAAATCACGTACTGCTTAAACAAAAAACCAAGGATATAAATCTAGGAATATACTCAAAGATGATGAATTTTGATACTTTTATCTAATTTACATTGCAAATATTCGGCTACTAACCGACGATGACAGTTATGGGGTTTGAGTTCACTACACAATAAACAGCTTTTATCTATGATATCTATAGATAAGTTCTTTTCAATTTGACGTTGTAAAATCAAAAGATTAAATTTTTCCTCATAAACATCCCAGGTAATTTGCTTTTTTTTATAAGCATCTAAAATATCTTGAGTTGGTGCTAAATCAAGAATATGCATATATTCAATTCCCCCAATTCTACGCAGAAAATATTCTAAATCTTGTTTTTTTGCAAAACCCGCAAGTTGGGAAACATTATTTAATCGAGTATCAATCACTCGTTTCACACCAGATTTTATTAAAGTTCAAAAAACTGTTCTGCTTTTTTTTGAGTAAAACCAATAGTAAATAAATCAATTTCTTTATTCATCTTCATCCTTATTTTCAGTATACGCGACTTTTTCAGCTTGTAATTTATATGCTTTTTCTACTAACTCTGCACGGGAAAGTTGTTTTTCTATAGTTTGTGTAGCTTGCAGTTCAAACAGAGAAAGTTGTTTAATAGGACTTTGATTTTCAGGCAACATTGTATATAAATTGTGTTGTTTTAAAACTCTATTTTCTAAATCTTCATTTGTTTCTAAATCACCATTTTTAAGAATATGGTGAATATCCAAACCAGCACTTTTTAAATGTGGACAAATCAAAATTGCGCGATGACAAACAATAGGATCTTGTTCCGCACACATTAAGCTAATTTGATGTTTCTGTGAACCTTGAATTAAACGATTTATCCCTATTTTGAAAGCTTCTGTTGCTGCTATTAAATCATATCTAGCCATTCCATCTACATAGCAGTTTCTATCAAGAGGACGCGCACCTAAATTATCTCCAAGGGGAACATAAGCGATATTTACGGTTTTGAGTTCTGCTTTTAAAGCTGATTGGTTAAATTGAGGAAATCTACTACTATAGGGATGAGACCGGACATCAGCTAACGCTGTGACTTCGTGTTTTGGTACCAGTTCGATAAAGGTTTCTATTGAATGATTTGAATGTCCGATGGTGAAAGTTTTCATATATGTTTTATTAAGATATTTAACAATAATTATCTCCTTTATTTGTCGCAAACATTATAAGAATATCTGCGTCTATCTGCGTTCATCTGCATTAACTTACCGTTAGCAGAATTACTTAACTAATAATACCGAATATGTAGAATTGATTTTATGATAAAATTCGTTTACGAGTCGTAATTTGTCTGCATCAGGATGTACAGGATTTTAGGATTTACAAGATGTTTATTTTGCCTGAATCAGGATATCCAGGATTTTAGGATTTACAGGATTCTGATAATTACATCCTGAAATTACTTCAATAATATCTTAATTTCTTTCTTTATCTCCTGACGTTTATTCTCAATTTGAGTTAATATCTCCTGTTTAGACTGGTCAAAATTTCTCAATTCTTTCGCTTTAGCTTCAATATCATTTAATTCCTCATCATAGAAACTTATAGCTTCTTCAATGTTTAATTCATACTCTTCTACCATTTCTTCTGCTAACTTTCTAAACTCTTCTCGCTTCTGGTTTCTAGCATTACGTAGGGTTTGCTGATTTTTTTCCTCATCTTTTTCTGCTTTAACTGTCATAGCTGCATCCAATACTACACCACCAATAGTAAAAATTGGACCCAAGTTACGGATAAATTTAGCTGTCTTTATAGCACCAAATGGTTTAAATTTAAACCCCAGAAATTTTCCTGTCTTATAAACTAATTTTCTGGATACTTTGGATGATAATTTTCCAAGTTCTTCCAGGATTTCACCACCTTTTTTTTCTAAGATTGATTGTCCAAATTCATCAGGAATATTAGGATCGTTAATCCTCTTACCATCTACTAAATCAATAACTATTTCCCTATCAATAGTTTTACCTAATTGAGAGTTTTGTAAGTCTTTTAATTTCTCTTCAAGAGTTTTTAATTCTTCTTCTAAAGCAGCTTGAATTTTTCCTATAATCTTCTCTGACAAAGTGGTAATTTCTTGTGTGACTTTTTCTATTTCTACTTCAATTTCTTCCTTCGTATGGTGTCCATCAATCATACTAGCTATTTTTTCACCTAGCATGATCACTTCATGTTTAAGTTTAGCTAATTCAGAACGATAAGCGTTTCTCGCTCTAGTTTGAGATGCTTGTATGATGATTTTTTCGCGTCGTAATATCTCTAATAAATTACGGGTTTTTTCATCATTTTTACTTAAACAATTTAGTGATTTCTCCAGAGTACCAACAGCACGATGCAAAGGAGTAACTAATTTAGCGGAAAGTTCATTTTTTTGAATTAGCTTTTGCAGAGAATCAAGAAAATCATTAAAATTAGATTTAGTTTGTAAAGATTGCTGATATTTTATATATTTAGGATCTTGAGATTTGAGGTAGGAATCAGCATCAATAAAACAGGTATAGAATTGTTGAGGATAAAATGGTTCTATAACTTGTGTAATTGTTGATAATAAATCTTGGGGACTTCCTGATTCACGACTCATTTTATTAACTACTAGCACCATTTGGCCAACTCTTTGCATTTGGTTAGCTACTTTTTGGAAAAATTCTGCACCTTGGGGGTTAAATAGTTCATTGGGAACGACAAACACCAGTAAATCACATTTAGAAATTCTTTCTAAGGTAATACCATCATGTTGTTCATTACCTGCATAAATTCCCGGTGTATCTAATAGTAATACATCTTGCCAAGCATATTCTGTAACTTTATCAGTACATATTTCTGCACTAATTTTAACTGTTTCATTTCCAGTTAAAGCTTTAATTAAAGTAGATTTACCAGCATTGTACTGTCCAATAAAAGCAAGAGATAGTTTTTTCTGTTGTTGATATTCTTCCCAGAAGTCTTGAAAATTATCAACTAATTTTTTAACTTCATCTTCTGTCCGAATTTCTAAAATGTCTATTGTTTCTTGGCAAAGTTGGTTAACCTTTTGGGATTTAGCATTAAATTGAAAACTTGACATTGTTTTATTCTCCTGATGTAATTATTTTATTTTATCAAAATCTTCTTGCATTTGTTTGTTTATTTTTGCAATTTCATGGCAACTATAATCTAATT
>NZ_LUFH02000229.1 GCF_001586785.1 Sphaerospermopsis aphanizomenoides BCCUSP55 | reverse complement strand
GGGGGCCGCGTGGTCGGCCGTGCTGGCCCCGGCGCTGTTCGTCGAAGGCCGCCGCGTTCAGGGCCGACTGCGCGCCGCTCTCGAGGACGAGCGCCTGTCGGCCGCGCGCATCTCGGGCGAACTGGCCGCGGCCAGCGAGATCCAGCTGGGGATGCTGCTGCCGCGAGAAGAGCTGTCACGGATTTCGCCGGCGGTGGATCTGGATGCGGTGCTGCAGCCGGCCAAGACCGTTGGCGGCGACCTCTACGACGCCTTCCGCTTCGATGACGGCCGCGTCTGCTTCCTGGTGGGCGACGTCACCGGCAAGGGCGTGCCGGCCTCGTTGTTCATGGCGCTCTCCAAGGCCCTGTCGCGCAGCCTGCTGATGCGGCCCAACACGCCGCTGGACGCCGCCATCTGCGAGATCAACGCCGAACTCAGCCGCGACAACCGGCAGGCCATGGCGGTGTCGGTGCTGGTGGGCGTTCTGCAGCCGTGGGACGGCCGGCTCGATCTGGTCTGCGCGGGCCACGACAACCCGGTGATCGTAAACGCGCAGGGCATCGCCCGCGAGGTGGAGCTGGATGGCGGCCCGCCGCTCTGCGTGGCCGAGACCTTCCCCTACCCGGTCGAGACCCACCGCCTCGCGCCCGGCGAGGTGCTGTGCTGCTTCACCGATGGCCTGACCGAGGCTCAGACGCCGGACGGCGAGCTGTTCGGCCGCGCGCGCGCCGAGGCGGCGATGGCGGCGGCGGCCCGCGTCGGCAGCATCTCGCAGGCCGTCGACAGCCTGGTCGCTCAGGTCCGGGCCTTCGAGGCTGGCGGCGAGCCCAGCGATGACCTGACAATTCTGGCCGTAAGCCTCAAATCGGGCGTCGCATAGACGACTGTCGGGTGCGCGACGGTTCCAACTTGCGCGCTAAGATTGTGATGTAGATTAGAGCTGCACCAAGGGTCGCGAGGTCGTCGTCCGTGACGCATTTGCAG
>NZ_LUFH02000228.1 GCF_001586785.1 Sphaerospermopsis aphanizomenoides BCCUSP55 | reverse complement strand
CTTCTACCGCTACCAACCCGACGTGCCCGGCCAACTGCTGGCCGGCGGCGCGCTGCAGGCGCTGAAGATCGTCGGCGCCGAGTTCTTCAAGGTCAACACCCGCAGCGGCTTCCTGGACCTGCGCGGCGAGCCGCTGCCGGTGGAGTGGGTGAACATCGACGAGGTTGATCCCGCCACCGACAGCGTGCGCCTGGAGGCCCAGTCCAAGGGCGCGGCCATCTTCTCGCGCGGCGAAGGCATCTGGTACGGCAACGGCCTGGTCTACTTCTGCTGCTCCGATGGCGGCGACGCGCGTGCCGGCCAGATCTGGGCCTACGACCCGCAGGCCGAGACCGTGACCCTGGTGGTGGAGTCGGTGACCCGCGACGTGCTGGACGCGCCCGACAACATCCCCGTCGGCCCGGACGGCCGCCTCTACATGTACGAGGACGGTGGCAGCGGCAACCATATCGTCGGCGTCAACTCGCGCGGCGAGCTGTTCCGCGTGGCCGAGAACGTGCTGGGCAGTTCGGAGTTCGCGGGCGGCTGCTTCTCGCACAATGGCCGCTTCATGTTCGCCAACATCCAGAACCCGGGCCTGACCCTGGTGATCGAAGGCCCCTGGCGCAAGGGCCAGCCCTAAGCCTGGCGGGGCGGGGGCCCGCTCGGCACCAGCACGTCGCCGTTCGCCTCGTCGATGTGGTCGATGCCGCACATGGCCATGGTGCTGCGCAGCTCACCGTGCATGAGCCGCAGCACCTGCAGCACACCTTCCTCGCCAGCGGCGGCCATGCCATACAGGGTGGCCCGCCCGGTGAGCACGCCGGCCGCGCCCAGCGCGCGTGCGCGCAGGATGTCCTGCCCCTGCCGCACCCCGCCATCGAGGAATACCTCGGCCCGCCCGCCGACGGCATTGACCACTGCGGGCAGGCAGGCGATGCTGGAGGGCGCGCCGTCGAGCTGGCGCCCGCCCTGGTTGCTGACGCCGATGGCGTCGGCGCCCGCCATG
>NZ_LUFH02000227.1 GCF_001586785.1 Sphaerospermopsis aphanizomenoides BCCUSP55 | reverse complement strand
GTGATGGGGTGATGGGGTGATGGGGAGCAGAGGAGAAATTTTTTCTCTTGCCTATTCCCTTCTTACTGTCACCTGTCACCTGTCACCTGTCACCTAATCAGCCTTTTTCATTCTGTCAATTTCTTTTTGTAATTCTTCAATTTGTTTCCGTAATTTTTCGGCTTCATTTTCTGGTGTTTCAACTTTGACATTCACTGCTCCGGTAGCGGGTGTTTGCTGATAGTTACCTTGACGAATTTGCTGATATTCTTCTGATCCTGCCCAAGCTCGTAAATAATGCAGCCGTTCTACAGGAAAAGGATGACTGAGCATCATGCCTTGAGCGCCATTGTAAATGAGAAATTTATATACTTGATTAAGTCCATCTTCATCCAGTGCCTGATATTTTTCTGACTGCTGGATAAATTCTTGTAAACTACATTCGTGGGCATATTTATTACTACCACCAGAAATTTTCATCATGGATGACATGACAGGGTTTAAGTCATCCATTACTAACAATGCAGCGCGATCTGCCGATAATTCGGCTTTACGTCGCCATTCAAAAAAGGCATAAATTAAAGCTTGATTGACGAAATTACCTAAACCGAAAGTTAATTCACCAATGACGGAAGCAGCACTCATTGCCCACATCGCCATTTGAATTAAAATAGTATGACCACATTTAATATGCCCCAGTTCATGGGCAAGCACCGCCCTAATTTCGGCTTCATTAAGTAAGTCTAGTATCCCTGTGTTAACGACTATGTAAGGATGATCTTGCCCTAAAGCGTAGCTATTGGCTTGTGGGTTGTGTGAAATAAACAGTGCAGGTTCGGGGTAAATATCCAAATCCCGTACACAGTCCCGAAACATCTGGTAAATGGTGGAATATTGGCGCGGCCCGACTTGGATGGAGTTGCCCATTAAATAAACTAATTGAGGACGTTCATAAACAAATTCCACAAATTTACGAGCAACTAAATCAAATCCTGGCAAACTTCGTAAAGCTTGCTCTGCTTGGCGATCTAGTGGATGCCGAAATGCTTCGCTGGAAATTCCTGTGTAAGTTGGCATAATTTAAGGAAGTAGGTAAATGGTGATTGGGGATTGGGGACTGGGGAC
>NZ_LUFH02000226.1 GCF_001586785.1 Sphaerospermopsis aphanizomenoides BCCUSP55 | reverse complement strand
GTGATGGCGGCAACCGCCCTGCGGGCGGTGGTCGGCAGCAATGCCGGCGCGCTTCTGGCCAATTCCCGGCTGCTGCAGAGCCTGGCCGACCAGGGTGACATTTCCGCGTGGTTCGGCCGCCGATCCGCCCGCTTCGGCACGCCGGTGGTCGCGATCGCGCTCAGTTCGATCCTGGTGCTGGCCTTGGCCCTGACCGGAACGTTCCAGAGCCTGGTGGTCCTCGCAGTCGGAACGCGCGTGCTGGTCTATATGGGCGTCGCACTGGCTGCGATCCGGCTGCGGCGCGCAGACCGGAAAGGGACCGCGCCGCCGGCAGGCTACCGCATGCCGGCTGCGCCCCTGGTCCTGGCCATCGTCATGCTGGGATGCGGGATCATCCTGCTCCAGATGACGACGCCACAGGCGGTCGCCATCGCCCTCGGCCTGACCGCCGGCCTGCTGCTGTTCTTTGTCCGCAGGGCGGCGTCCGGCCGCACTCCATAACCTTTCGGCATGAGCGTCCGCGCGGCGCGCCAAGTACCTCTCTCGTCGACCGATGTTCGGTCCCGTCGCAGCGGCGACGGCGCAGGGAGGACGCCCATTGCCAAGACCAAGACGAAACCTGTCGGCGCTCGCCGTTGCGACGCTCCTCGCCATCGGCGGCGTCTCGGCGACACCGGCGCTGGCTGTCGCCGCGCCGGAGGTCTACTTGCCGCCGTTCAGCAAGGTCGCCCTGTCGGGCTATGACCCCGTCAGCTACTTCGCGGCCGGCGGCCCCGCCAAGGGCGACGCCCGCTACGCCACCACGCTGAAGGGCGTGGAGTACCGCTTCGCCAGCGCCGAGAACCTGTCCCGCTTCCGCGCCAACCCCAACGCCTACCTGCCGCAGTACGGCGGCTACTGCGCCTGGGCCGTGGCCGGCGGGTACAGGGCCAAGGGCGAGCCGCTGGGCGGGAAGAGCGGCGGCGGCAAGCGCTACCGGAACTGCGACCAGAACGTGCAGCAGCGCTGGGCCAAGGACATCCCCGGCAACATCGCCAAGGGCGATCGCAACTGGCCGCAGGTGCTGAAATGAGCGCCCGCGACCGCATCATCGGCCTGATCCCCCACGGGCTGGCCCTCTTCATGTCGGCTGTCTTCCTGGAC
>NZ_LUFH02000225.1 GCF_001586785.1 Sphaerospermopsis aphanizomenoides BCCUSP55 | reverse complement strand
CCACCGAGACTGAACCGGCTGGAATGCCTACTCGAAAGTCGAAACCAGCCAACATCAAGGAACTATTCCAGCGGCTGGGTGAACCCGCGAGAGCGGTGCACGATCTAAAGGGAGTGTTCACGAAAACCAATGACTGGAGACCTTTGATCGACGCCGCTGGAAATGCACTTCGAGGTCCCGCCTTCAAGCCTGAGAACATGCCCAAAACGATGGAGTGGGCTCGAGATCGGCTCGACGGGCTCCCCGCCCAGGCACTACTTGAGCAGCTTCAAGCCGATCTACGGCGCTGCCTCCTCAAGAAGGCCGCCTTCACCCAAATGGCAGTGCTGGTCGGTTTCATGCTGGACGCATTCAAGGCCAAACCCACGAGTTCGTCGGAAAATTTCGTTACAGCGCTCCTGATGGCGATCGACGAGGAGCCGGGGTACGATGAATTTGGGAACCTCAGCAATAATTCAACACCGCAGTCCAATGGTTGGTCAGCGGAGGTCATCGCGTCGGCAACTAAGTTGGCGGTCAAAGTCAGCCCCTTCCAGCCTTCAATCTCCGAGTTTCTCGAGCTGCTCCGGCAATCGTCTCTGCAATACCACGTAGCTTTGCGAAGGGTTCAGAAACTGCTCGAGCTGACGGAGGATGCGGACCACGTCGTGCGCCTCTGTACGATTGAGGACTTGGATGCCTCTCAACCGTTGGATGACATTGATAGGGTTCCCTGGTGATGACTGAGGCCCTTGAACTCGAGGCTGATGTTCTGGAGGGCGCGCGCGAGATCGCAGCGTTTCTGTTCGGTACGGGAGCCTCTCCGAAGCGGGCATACGTAGCGATCCGGCACGGCCTGCCTGTTTGGCGAATTGGGAATCGGATATTCGCTCGGAGATCACGACTCTCCAGATGGATCGAAGAACAAGAACAGCGTCGACGCTGAGGTTCTTGAGCTGATAACCCCAGCTACGAGTGTACTTATCTGCGTTTGCCTATTACGGCAATGAGCGCACGTGGTACTAGCGCATCCATTTGGTCCACGGGACGGGCAAATCCAAATACCACTTGCGAACGCCCATTTATGTTCTCGTTGTGCTTGAAGCTATAAAACGCAAGCCCCCCTGAATCGCGCATGGCCGTAACATCAATTTCAACGATCGAAGACATAG
>NZ_LUFH02000224.1 GCF_001586785.1 Sphaerospermopsis aphanizomenoides BCCUSP55 | reverse complement strand
GCGGTGCTTGAGACCCCCTACCGGTCGGGTGGCAAGGGGGGCAAGCCGAGGGCCATGTTGAGCGCGGGCAATCTGAACACCGCAGCCTTAACGCTCTTCCTGGCGCTGAACCTATCCGCCAGACCCGTGCTTCCGTGGCTCATCATCGATGACCCTGTTCAGAGTATGGATGATGTCCACATTGCGCAGTTTGCCGCCCTGTTGCGGACCCTGAAGCGCGAAGGGCGGCAAGTAATCCTGGCCGTTCACGATCGGCAGTTGTTCGACTACCTGGCCCTGGAGCTCAGCCCAGCATTTAATGGCGATCGGCTAATTACGATTGAGCTGGGCCGCAGTGCGGACGGTCTGACGACGGCTAAATGGACACCGACGGTGTTCGAACCCGATCGGGCGTTCGCCGCTTAGGCCAGGGCCATGCTGACGGAAGGACTGTACTTTTACCATGGTACAACGTCGTCTTCAGCTCGGCATATAATTGCCGGCGGCGCGCGAGATCTGAACGCCGCTCTCAATATGCAGGTGGCCGCTAGATTAATTGTCGAGCGGATCGAAAAGGCGCCGGGCGGCTACGTGCAGGCCTTTCAGGATGCTGGCAGCAAAATTCCAACCACAGCCCCAATTGCCCTAAGGAACCTGGCCGAAGGCTACAGCGAGAGCTTATTTGCTTACGGGCCGTTCTTCGCCACGCTCGATCCGCGATCAGCCTACAAGTATGCTCTCAGAGGAGGGGCTGAGGCCCTTCAATGCTTGCGTGAAGGGATCGCGGTGACTGAATGGTTAGGTGACCCGGTGCATTCTGAGCTGCGGTCTGTCTGTTCCGATTTGCTCCAGGCGATTGACGCCCTCTCAGTTTCGCATCCAGTCATTATTGGCCTTAGAGGCATACCTGCTAGCCGGATAGCGCGTGAATCTGGGGCGGCAGTCACTGTCGATTGGCTAAAATTCATGGCCGATCTTGTGGCTCAGCCAGGCTATTCTGTACCAGCCACGGTTCGCATTTCAGATGTTGCTCCATCAGATGTCGTCGCAGTGCACGACCTGGCCGGTCACAAAGCGATTGATGATCCGATGCCGTATTTCGATGAGGGTTGGTCGCTTCCGCGTTCCGTTGCTCCGTCGCTTTGGCTCGGCAGCCTTGGCAATTCCCTCAAATGAATTCTGCGCTGACACGGCCCCCCGGACGTGTGTGGCCTCTTGCTACAGGCG
>NZ_LUFH02000223.1 GCF_001586785.1 Sphaerospermopsis aphanizomenoides BCCUSP55 | reverse complement strand
GAAATGATTAATTCCGCATTAAATCTTTCAATTATTTGTGTTAGCTTCTTAGCTAAATTTTGTAATTCTTGATTTTGTTCTTTGATTTTTTCGATGTTAACAATCTTTTTTACCCCAGACAAAAGTTTCTCATTTTGCTGCTGATAATATTCCCAATATTCTAAAGATTTAGATTGAATGGATTTTTGCCAATTTAAAATAGCTTTTTCTATTTCAAACTGTCTAGCATCTTCTTCAATTTTTTCTTCTCGTCCAATTCTAACACATTTAATTTCCTTACTGGAAATACGAGAGAGTCTAGTTAATACGTTATCTACAGCAACATTAGATTGAGATGAAATTAGTATTTTATCGTTTGGATATTTATCAAAAATTTGCAATATAATCTCAGTAATAACGGAAGTTTTACCTGTACCTGGTGGACCTTGAATAAGAAAAATATCTTCAGTTGCAAGAGCCTTACAGACAGCAAGCTGTTGTGAATCGTCAAGTTTATCATTAAAAAATTGTCGAATTAATAAAGGTTCAATTTGTTTAACATTTGCTGGAGCGACTATTACTTTACACAACTCAGCATTTTCGGAATCACCATATCGAATTTCTCTCAAAGCTTTACGTCTGCGCTCTATTTCAGATTCTTGAGCTTTGAAATTTGTTTCAACTTTCCCTTTATCCAGTATAGCATCTATAATTTCATAATCACAAAAGTCACCAATACTAATGTGCAGTTTTTCGATTAACTCGGCATTATTTGCTTTTTCTCCATCAACAATTTTACCAATTCCCCAATCTACGGTTCTTTGTTGATTAGATTGGGATAATTTTCTTACGGAAATTGTCACATCCAATGCGGGAGATGTAATTTGATCAAATTGTTCAATAGAGATGGGTTTTTCTAATGTTAAAATTAAAATTTGTCTTTGGTTATCAAAATATTTTTCTTTGTATTGAAAAACTTGTTTTTTATCGCTAATAATTTGTTTCTCAATGTCAATGACAGATTGCCATTGTTCAAAGGTTAATGCGAGAACTTTATTATCTTCAATTTCATTGGTTACTTTTTGTTCTTTTTCCAAAATAAGATTTATTAACTCAGTCAAATCAGTGCGTCTTCTGGGACTAGAGTTAGAGCCGATATTAATAATAGGATCTACTTTAATATAAACTCCATTTTCAATGATTATTTCCTGTGATTTGAAATTTGTGAAATCAGGTGAATTATATAAAACTATTTCATCAGGTT
>NZ_LUFH02000222.1 GCF_001586785.1 Sphaerospermopsis aphanizomenoides BCCUSP55 | reverse complement strand
CCCCCTACACCCTACACCCTACACCCCACACCCTACACCCTTAAACTCTTAAGCACTCATTTCCAACATCCGCTGCATAGGACGTAGTGCCGCAAGACGGATATCTTCTGGCATGGTAATTTCTGGAGTCCGATTTTTCATGGCTAAATACAGCTTTTCTAAAGTATTTAAGCGCATAAATGGACATTCATTACAATTACAGTTATTCTCAGGTGGTGCAGGAATAAAGTGTTTGTGAGGTGCGAGTTTTTGCATCTGGTGGATGATTCCAGGCTCTGTAGCGACAATGAATTCCTGTGCAGGGCTTTTTTGACAATAATTCAGTAAAGCGGCTGTAGAACCGATATAGCTGGCGTGGCGTAAAACACTGGTTTCACATTCTGGGTGGGCGATCGCTTCTGCTTCAGGATGTGTCGTTTTTAACTGGACTATTTTCTTTTCGGAAAAGGTTTCATGAACTATACAGCTACCTTGCCATAGCAACATATCCCGTCCAGTTTGCTGGCTAACATACCGTCCTAAATTTCTATCGGGGGCGAAAATTATCGGTTGTTCTTTAGGTATTTGCTGAACAATTTTTACTGCGTTGGAACTGGTGCAGATGATATCGCTCATGGCTTTGATTTCCGCAGAGCAGTTAATATAGGAAATTACCAAATGGTCAGGATGTGCGGCTTTGAAAGCTGCAAACTCTTTGGGGGGACAGCTATCTGCTAAAGAACAACCGGCGTTTAAGTCTGGTAATAATACTAATTTATCTGGGTTAAGAATCTTTGCAGTTTCCGCCATAAAGTGAACACCAGCAAATACAATAACATCGGCATTAGTTTGTGCTGCTGCCTTTGCCAGTTGTAAGGAATCGCCAATAAAGTCGGCGATATCTTGAATATCTGGGTCTTGATAGTAGTGCGCCAATATAACCGCGTTGAGTTCCTGCTTTAAATCCTCAATAGCGGTAAATAAATCTCTTGGTAGTGCGTCTGGTTTTTGAGTAAATGTAGTTGTAAACACAGTTAAAAGTTGCTTGTAGTTGCAAATAATGATTTTGTGAGTAGAAGCAGAATCAGGAACTTGTCGGATTTACACAAGTAGAAGTTTGGCAATAGCAAATCCCCACCAATAGAAAACCTACTTCCTTATTGGTAGCTAGAATTTAAGTCCTGCTAAGAACGTATAAAATTTTTAACTACTGTAATCCCAAACTTCTGTATTCCTTGATTCAATTATAGTAGTTTTTACCAAAAATAAAAAGTCAGAGTTGAGGTGACAGGGAACAGGGG
>NZ_LUFH02000221.1 GCF_001586785.1 Sphaerospermopsis aphanizomenoides BCCUSP55 | reverse complement strand
CTACTGAACTACTGAACTACTGATAGCAAAGCTTGGCGTAAGCCATACTCCTATTCCCTATTCCCTATTCCCTATTCCCTATTCCCTATTCCCTTTTAACTGTCACCTGTCACCTCTTAAGACACCTGCAACAAATAGCTCATACAGTGACCCATTAAGAAATAGACTACTAGCATGGCGGCAGCAGCTATAGCCACCAATGTACCAGCTAACATCAAGGAAAATTCTTTGCTTTCGTAGGCTCTCTCCATCAGGTGTAGCGACCAGGCTACCAGCGCCACATCAAAAATTAAAATAGGGATCAACATATTTCTTAATATTTCTTAATACTAGTAAACTAATATTAACATTGTTTTGGGTAACTGTGTCTAACCTGGGAGAGATGTAGTTAATGGCTACATCTTTTATTAACAGGGAATTCGCACTGGAATAGACCTTTCTTGCAAATAAGTTTTAATTTGTGCCACGCTTAATTGTCCATAATGTAAAAGAGATGCCAATAATGCGGCTTCGGCCTTGCCTGTGGTTAAGGCATCGTGGATATGTTCACAGTTTCCTGCACCACCAGAGGCGATAACGGGAACTTCCACAGCTTGGGCGATCGCTCGCGTTAACTCTAGGTCATAACCAGCTTGAGTGCCATCCGCGTCCATACTTGTGATTAACAACTCTCCAGCCCCCCGTTTTGTGACTTCTTCTGCCCAATACAAGGCATCAATACCAGTATTTTCTCGGCCTCCACGCACATACACATCCCAACCTGGGTTTTCGGGGTCGAGTCTGCGTCTGGCATCAATAGCCACTACAATGCACTGATTTCCAAAGCGATCGCTCGCTTCATTGATTAAATTTGGGTTGCGGACGGCCGCAGAATTAATACTAACCTTGTCAGCCCCGGCTCGTAACAAACCTTTAACATTTTCTAAGGTTTGAATTCCACCCCCTACAGTCAGCGGAATAAAGACCTGTTCAGCAGTCCGGTAAACCACATCAATAATCGTGTCCCGGTCTTCATGAGTTGCCGTAATATCCAGAAACACTAACTCATCAGCACCGGCTTCGTTATAAACCTTAGCCAGTTCTACCGGATCACCAGCATCCTTAAGGTCAACGAAGTTAACTCCTTTTACCACTCGTCCCGCCTTGACATCCAAGCAAGGTAAAATTCTCTTAGATAACATAATATTTTTTTCACTCCTAGTATTTGCTCGGAATTTAAATTGTAAATGTAATTAGGTGATTGATGATAAAAGAATAGGGTGTATGGTGTGGGGTGTGGAGGAAGA
>NZ_LUFH02000220.1 GCF_001586785.1 Sphaerospermopsis aphanizomenoides BCCUSP55 | reverse complement strand
GCCTCTTCTTCCCCCACACCCCACACCCTATACCCTTACCCCCTTCTGTCGTTATAATTACTTAAAGCAGTTTGATGTATATAAATGATTGCTATTTATCCTGGAAGTTTTGACCCGATCACTTTGGGACACCTTGACATTATTCAGCGTGGTAGTCGGCTATTTGATGGGGTGATAGTAGCTGTACTGCGAAATCCTAACAAAATGCCGCTGTTTACAGTGCAACAACGGTTAGAGCAAATTCGTCTAGCTACAAAACATTTACCTAATGTGGAAGTAGACAGTTTTGATGGTTTAACTGTTAATTATGCCCAAATGAAACAAGCACAAGTTTTGTTACGCGGATTAAGAGCAGTTTCCGACTTTGAGATCGAGTTACAAATGGCTCACACTAATAAAACACTTTCTACTCAAATAGAGACAGTTTTTCTAGCGACCTCGAACGAGTATAGTTTTTTAAGTAGTAGTGTGGTAAAAGAGATTGCAAAGTTTGGTGGCTCTGTCAATCATCTTGTTCCCCCGCACATTGCCCTGGATATATACCAATGCTACAACCAAAAATCTCTAGCCCTGAATCCAATCACAACGGAAACCATCTCCCACCTCCAGAACTTCCCCCAGGACAAGGAGGTGTAGATATTCAGCAAGAACTCAACCGACTGGAGGATATGGTTCTTTCCAGTCTCAGAATTCCCCTGACCGGACGGACATTGATAGATGAAGAAAAGCTGCTAGAACAGCTTGATTTTGTTCGTGTTTCCTTGCCTGATGTGTTCCAAGAAGCGGCTGAACTCCTCCAGCAAAAGGAGCAAATTATGCTGGAAGCTGAGGAATATGGACAACAAGTTGTAGAAGCAGCACAAGCTAAAAGAGCGCAAATTTTGGCTGATAGCGATATTATCCGCCAAGCAGAACGGGAAGCTGAACAACTGCGTCGCAAAGTGCAGCAAGAGTGTGATGCCATGATGCAAGAAACTCTGGCAGAAATTGAACAGAAGCGACGTGCTTGTATGCAAGAATTGGAGGAAATGCGCCAAAATGCGATCGCACAAGCTCAAGAAATTGAAGATGGTGCTGATCAATATGCTGATAGTGTCCTGGAAAATATCGAGCAGGATCTCCAAGAAATGTTAAGAATTATTACAAATGGTAGATTACAACTGCGAGGAGATATACCAAAGCATCGCAACTCCTCTCATCCTAAGAAAAATAGCAGGTGACAGGTGACAGGTGACAGGTGACAGGTGACAGGTGACAGGTGACAGGGGGCAGGGGGCAGGGGAAGCAGGGGAG